>NZ_JBFHKV010000182.1:0-10281 GCF_041595215.1 Stieleria sp.
GGAGGAGACGGCGACACGGCCCGAGTTTGATCTCGAACAACGATCCCAGGACCACTGGGTCTGGCAACCGATTCGATCGCCCCAGCCTCCCGAGGTGAAACACGACACCTGGCCGCGACAGTCGCTGGACCATTTCGTGCTCCACAGGCTCGAACAGGCGGGGCTGAAACCGTCCACCGACGCAGACCGATCGGCGCTGCTGCGACGCGTGTGCTTTGATTTGATCGGCTTGCCGCCGACCCCCGAACAGGCCGAACGATTTCTCGGTGACCAGTCGCCCCAAGCGTTGCAGCGGCTCGTCGACGAACTGCTCGACTCTCCGCACTTCGGCGAACGTTGGGGCCGTCATTGGTTGGACCTGGTCCGCTACGCCGAATCGCGCGGCCACGAGTTTGACAACGATGCACCCAACGCATTCCAGTACCGCGACTACATCATTCGCGCGCTCAACGCCGATGTGCCCTACGACCAATTGATTCGCGAACACATTGCCGGTGATCTGCTGGAACGGCCACGGACGAACCCCGACGAGGGATTCAATGAATCGATTCTGGGAACCGGATTTTGGTTTCTCGGCGAATGGGTCCATTCTCCGGTGGATATCTTGAAGGACGAGAGCGACCGCTTCGACAACATGATCGATGTCATGTCGAAAGCGTTCCTGGGTGTCACCGTGTCCTGTGCCCGCTGTCATGATCACAAGTTTGATGCCATCTCGACCGCCGACTACTACTCGTTGACCGGCTTCCTGCAAGGCAGCGATTACCGGCAGGTCCGTTTCGAGTCGATCGAACACAATCGCAAGATCGCCGATAGCCTGTCGGCAGTCGATGCCAAGTATCAAAGCTCGGTCGAACAACTACTGGTCGAACGTCAGTTAGCGCCCGAGCCCGTCGCCCCGATGAAACCGGAGTTGGCCGCGGCGATCGTGTTCGACTACGAAACCCTCTCCGTGGACCAGTTCTATCAAGACGGGTTTCTGTTCGGAGACCGGCCGCGGCGTGCCGGACAAAGCATCGTCGCCGAAAAGGACGACAAGCCGGTGATTGAATTCACGACCGTTTCCGCAGCGGTCAGTGATCCCTTTTGGAACGGACTGCAGTCGGTCAGCGAGACGGGGATGAACAACCGCAGCCGGCTGGCCAATCTGCCCCGCAGCGGACGCACCTTGCGGACGCCGACGTTCACCTTGACCGACGGCAACGTCGCCTGTCGGGTGCGTGGTGCCGGTCACGTCGTCGCCTGCGTGGACTCCCACCGTTTGATCGCCGGCCCGCTGCACGGCGAGACGATCAAGGCGATCAAAGCGACCGATGATTGGGTGCAATTGAATCTGAATCGTTACGTCGGCCATAGGCTGCACCTGGAATTCACCCCGGACGAAAATGCCCAGCTGGAAGTTTCGTTGATCACGCAAGGGGCATCGAAATCGGATCGACAACGTCTCCAGCAGCGACAACAGTCAATCGCCGCCAACGTGGAGAAGATGGCAAGCCAGGCCCGCGAGATCCTGGCGGACGAGCTTTCCGAAATCGCCCGCCTGTGGTCTCAAGAACGATCACAACTGCAGTCTCAGATCATGCACCGATCTCGACTGGCCATGGCGATGCTCGATGGGACAGGCGAAGACGCATCGGTTTACATTCGTGGCAATTCATCGAAGCCCGGCCAGATCGAACCGCGACATTTTCTGACCGCGATTTCCGGTGACGACCCGATGGAAATTCGATCGGGCAGTGGACGACGGGAACTGGCCGAACACATCAACGATCCCGGCAATCCGCTCACGTCTCGCGTCATCGTCAATCGAATCTGGCATTACTTGATCGGCCGAGGCATCGTGCCCACCACCGACGATTTCGGCGTGTTGGGCCAGCGACCGACGCACCCGGATTTGTTGGATCACCTGGCCACCCAATTCCGTCAGGACGGACAAAGTCTGAAGCGGATGATTCGGCGGATCGTGCTCTCGCGTACCTATCAGATGTCCAGCCTGGCCGATCCCGCCGCGGTGGCCGCCGATCCCAAAAACCTGCTCTTTCACCACCGACCCCCGAAACGCCTCGAAGGCGAAGTCATTCGGGACGCGCTGTTGTCGATCTCCGGAGCCTTGGACCCGGTGCAATTCGGCGAGCCGATTCCGATTCACCTGACGGCGTTCATGGATGGACGTGGCCGGCCGGGACGGAGTGGCCCGCTTGACGGAGCACGTCGACGATCGATTTACACCGCGGTGCGACGCAACTTTCTCTCGCCGTTCATGTTGACGTTCGATACGCCGGTTCCGTTCAGCACGATGGGGCGACGCAACGTGTCCAACGTCCCCGCCCAAGCATTGATTCTGATGAACGACCCGTTGGTGGTTCAATTGGCCGGCCAATGGGCCGACCGGGCTCGCTCGTTGCACTCGTCCAGTGAGCCGCGGATCCGCTGGATGTACACGTCGGCCTTTGCCAGACAACCGACCGAACAAGAACTGGCCGTCGCCCAGGCGTTCTTGGATTCCCAGCGCGACGCCCGCCAAGTGGATCCCGACGACGCCGGATTGTGGAGCGATTTCGCCCACGCGCTGATCAACACCAAGGAGTTTATTTTTCTGCGATGACCAAACACTCTCTTTTTCCCTGCCAACGCTATCAAGCCCAGCCGAGTTCGCGTCGCGACATGCTGCGACGCTGCGCCAGCGGCTTTGGGGCCGTCGCGTTGGCCGGTTTGGCACAGGACGCCGCTTATTCTTTGGAATCGACTCAATCGGAGGAACTCGGCAAAGCCGGTCACGGCCCGCATCACCACGTACGTGCCAAGAATGTGATCTTCTTGTACATGGATGGCGGACCGTCGCAGGTTGATACCTTTGATCCGAAACCGCTGTTGACCAAGTTCAACGGCAAAGACCCCGGCACTTTGTTCGACGTCGAACCGACTCAGTTCAACAACAACGGCACGGTGCTGGCGAGCCCCTGGGAGTTCCAGCAGCACGGTGAATCGGGCATCCCCGTCAGCAGCCTGTTTCCCCACGTGGCGACCTGTGTCGATGAGCTGGCGGTTGTGCGATCGATGGTGTCGGAGTTTCCCGAACACACCTTTGCCAACTACTTTCTGCACACCGGCAGCGGTCTGCAGGGGCGTCCGAGCATGGGGGCCTGGGTCAATTATGGCCTGGGCAGCGTGTGCCAAAACCTGCCCGGTTTTGTCGTCATCAACGGTGGACTGATCCCGCCCGGCGGACTGGATTGTTTCGGCAGCGGATTTCTGCCCGCCAGCTACCAGGGATCGGTCTTCAAACCTTCCGGAAGTGGCGTCGCCAACATCGCGCCGACCGAGTCGTCTCCGCAACGCCAGCGTGAGAAACTCGATTTGATCGGCCAGTTGGATGGCTTTGCCTCCCAACAGTTCGGCCGGCACGATAGCCTGGATTCTGCAATCCGAAATTACGAACTGGCCTATGCGATGCAGATGGCGGTTCCGGAAGTGATGTCGATCAAGGACGAACCCGCCCACGTCCAAAAAATGTATGGGATGGAATCAACGTACGAACCGACACGGATTTATGCAGCGCAGTGCTTGATTGCTCGTCGAATGATCGAAAGTGGAGTCCGGTTTGTCGAGCTGACGTGCCCTAAGGTCGGCGGTGATCGTTGGGACCAACACGGCAATCTGAAACAGGGGCATGAAAACAACGCCCGCGCCGTCGACCAGCCCATCGCCGCGCTGTTGAAAGACCTTCGCCAGCGCGGAATGCTGGACGAGACATTGGTCGTTTGGGCGGGCGAGTTCGGACGCACACCCTTTGCCCAAGGCAAGGACGGACGCGACCACAACCAATTTGGGTTTACCGTCTGGATGGCCGGCGGTGGCGTCAAACGCGGCACCACGTACGGGGCGACCGACGAGTTCGGTTACAAGGCGATCGAAAACCGCGTCGAAGTCCACGATCTGCACGCGACGATGCTGCATCTGATGGGCGTCGATCACACCCGGTCGACCTTCCGATTCGGCGGACGCGACATGCGGCTGACCGACGTCAAGGGCCACGTGGTCCATGACATCATCGCGTGATGCCCGAAGTGGGGCAAGCATCCTGCTTGCCACCCCCGTCGTCTCCGCCGGCGACCACAAACCAGTAACCCCATGCCACTTGCTTTGGCACTAAAACAGTTAGCGGAACGGCGTGAGCCGTCCGGTTTCACCATGAAAGACCGGAGGGTTCGCGCCCTGCCGCTCTTACCCCTTCCAACGCCCAACATTCCCCAGTGCGAAATGAATCTCCAACACCCAATCACGTCCGTTGACCAACAGCCACGCGCTGTCACCCAAACCCTCGACGGAACTACGGAGACCGGGCCCGTCCGACGCTGCAGAAATCTCGTTCGATCGATCACCGCCGTGTTGTGCTGCGTCGTCACACTCTCCGCGTCCCATGCCGCCGAGCCGACGACCCATGGTTTTCTCGCTTGCGGCGGAGCGACGTACATCGTCGATGGCAATGGAAACAAAACATGGACCTACCCCCACGCCACACGCGATGGATACGTTCTGGAAAACGGCAACATCGTCCTGACACTCAACAAGGGGAAACGATACTCCGGCGGTGCCGTCGTTGAAATCACTCCCGATGGACAGGAAACGCTGATCTGGAAAGGCACGCAGTCGGAAGTCAACAGCGCCCAGCCGACGGCCGATGGGACGTTCGTGATCACCGAAGCCGGCACGAACCCGCGGTTGATCGAGGTGGATCGTTCCGGAGCGGTGCGGGTTGAGTTCCCGTTGGCCTGTCAAAAAGAAAACCATCACATGCAGACGCGGATGGCCAGAAAGCTGGCCGATGGAACGTACTTGGCGCCGCATCTGTTTGATTTCGCGGTCTTTCATTACGACGCCAAGGGCCGCGTCCTCGGTCAGCTCGACACAACCGTGCCCGGGGATACCGAGCATGCCATCCACACTTGGCCGTTCACCGCGATTCGCCACGGCGATGACCAGACCCTGGTGTGTTGTACACACGGAAACCGAGTGGTCGACTTCGATGCGTCCGGGGAAATCGTTTGGCAGTTGACCAACGACGACCTGCCCGGACCCTGGTTGCAAGATCCTTGCGGCAGCCAAGTGTTGCCCAACGGCAACGTAGTGATCACCAGCTATGCCGGCGGACGAAAGGATCCCGCGGCGCCAAAGATGTTTGAAGTCACACGCGACAAACAAGTGGTTTGGAAATACACCGACGGCAAGAAAGTCGGCATCCACCACTTTCAAATCCTCGACACCAACGGCGAAAAACTGACCGGGTTACCGCTGAAGTGATGGAGGAGGGTGTGACGTGGTCTGTCATGCATTACCCCGAGCAAGTAGGGCATGCTGTGCATGCCAATCGTCACGCACGGCGTGACCTACGTGTCTACGCGTCTGGCCGACCGTCACGCACCGCGTGACCTACGTGTCTGGCCAATCGTCACGCACCGCGTGACCTACGTGTCCTGTTTCAACTTGCGGTAGATCGTCTTTCGGTCCAGTCCGAGGATTCGGGCGGCTTGCGTCTGGTTGCCGCCGACCGCTTCGAGCACATGGTTGATGTAGCGGCGTTCGATTTCTTCCATCGGGACCAGTTCACTCGGATCCAAGCCGCCGATGAACAGCGTGCCGGCGGAGAAGTTGCTGATCTTTTCCGGCAGGTCTTCGATCGTGATCTTGTCGTAACGCGTCAACGCGACGGCGCGTTCGATCACGTTGCGCAACTCGCGAATGTTACCGGGCCAAGAATACGCGAGCAGTTTTTCGGCCACGCCTTCGGCAAACCCGTCCACCGATTTGCGTTCGGATCTGGCAAACTGTTTCAAGAAATGTTCCGCCAGTCGTAGCGTGTCGGTTCCCCGGGCTCGCAGCGGCGGCAGTTGGATGCCGATCACGTTGATCCGATAAAACAGGTCCTCGCGGAATCGCCCCTCGGCGACGGAGGTTTCCAAGTCACGGTTGGTTGCCGTCAAGACACGAACGTCAAAGGGGATGTCCTTGTCGCTGCCCACCGGACGGACAGATCGTTCTTCCAGGGTCCGCAGCAACTTGACCTGCATCGGCATCGGCATCTCGCCCATTTCGTCCAACAGCAGCGTTCCACCATTGGCTTCCAGAAACAGCCCCCGACGTTCGCTCCGCGCGTCGGTGAAGGCTCCCTTGACGTGGCCGAACAGTTCACTCTCGAGCAATGTTTCACTGAGCGCGCCACAGTTGACGGCGACAAACGGTTTTTCGCTCCGCCGGCTGTTGGCATGGATCGACCGGGCGACAAGCTCCTTGCCGGTTCCGCTTTCCCCACAGATCAGAACCGCGGCATCGGATTGTGCGACACGTTGCAGTTGTTCGTACAGTTTCACCATCGCGGGACTTTTGCCGATCATCTCCCCGAACGCGCCGATGTCGTCCGACGATGCGTTCAGCAATCGGACTTGCTCGGACAGTTGGCGATGTTCGATCGCCCGCCGCAAGGTGATCGCCAGCAGATCCATCTCGATCGGCTTGGTGATGAAGTCGTACGCACCGGCCCGCATCGCCGTGATCGCGGTTTCCAACGTTCCGAAAGCGGTCATCACGATCACCGGCACATCGGGTCTGGTTTCGGTGAACTGCCGGCACAGTTGCAAACCCGTCGTGCCCGGCATTTTCACGTCGGTCAGCACCACATCAAAGTTTTCTTGATGCAAGGCCTCCACCGCGTCCGCTGCCGACAGACACCAGCGGCTGTTGATCCCGCGCAGTCGCAGATCGGTCTCGATCAACTCACACATGTTTCGTTCGTCGTCCACGATCAAGACGTTCGGGTTAGACATGGTTCCGTTCATGATGGGGCGTTGGCTGTTGGTTCTTCGGCGGCGGCTGATGGTTTTTCGGCGGCGGGCAGGGAGACGCTAAACGTGGTTTGCACGTTTTCTTTGCTTTGAACGTCGATGTCCCCGCCATGTTCTTGCACGATCCCGTAGGCGATCGACAGTCCGAGCCCCGTTCCCTGTCCGATATCCTTGGTGGTGTAGAACGGTTCGAAGACGTGATCGAGTTGTTCCGGCGGGATGCCTCGGCCTTGATCGGTCACGTGGACCACCATCCGATCGCCCTGCGAGGACTGTCGTCGCTCGAGGGCCACAGTGACGGTGCCGCCGTCGGGCATGGCCTGGACCGCATTGGTCAGGAAATTGGTCAGCACTTGTTGGATCTGAGTGGCGTCACCGCGGATCGGGTAGGCTTGATCGTCGCAGCGGAGATCAATCTTCACGGACGATTTATCCGCGATCGGTTCGATCAAATCACAGGTGGTCCGCGCGATTTGGCCGATGTCGATTCGCGTGTGGGTGGTCGGCGATTGGCGTGCAAAATCCAACAACTGACGAATCAACGTGGTCATCCGTTCGGCTTCGGACTTGATCGTTTGAGCGCTTTGTCGGACTTCCTCGGGCGACAGTTTTCCGCTCGCGATCAGACTGGCCCGGCCCGCAACGACATTCAACGGCGTGCCCATCTCGTGCGCCATGCCGGCGGCCAGCGTGCCGACGGTTCCCAGCCGATCGGTGTGGCGAATCGTGTTCTGTTGCTGGTCCAGCTGTCGGCTCATCTGGCTGATCGCTTCGGCCAGCGATCCGAGTTCGTCGCTGCGTTTCAAGGCGGGCGGTTGAGGCAACTTGCCTTCTCCGATCTGGTGGACTTGATCGATCAGCTTTTCGAGCGGTTTGCCGACCAGTTGGACGCCGCCAAAGTAAATCATCATGCCGGACAGGGCGGCAACGCCGAGCAGCGACAGAAGAGATGCGATCATGGAATCGCGTATGAATTGTTCCTGGTGCTTCATCGATTGAGACACTTCCACGCCGCCGGCTTGCGAACCGTCGATTTCCAACGGGACAAACGTGTGGGCGACGGTTTCGCCGTCTTTGTCGGAAACGGAGATTCGAGAGACTTTTCGCGACGTGATCTTGGTTTCCGAATCGCCGGCCGGCACGCCTTCGACCCAACGCAGTTCTTGGCCGGGAATATGACGCGCGGTCACTTCGATGGCCTGTTGAATGGTCACCACACCGCCGTTGCGATAGGCGTCGTCGATCGCGGGCTTGAGCGCTCCGACGACGTCATCGACGTGGTTGGCACGTAGCTCTTCGTCCCACTTGAGTTGTCGTCGAATGGTTTGCCAGGAGAACAGGGCGACGATGCCCAGCACGCCCAGCATGAACAGGAGGATTAATTTGGCGGCAAGTTTCATCGTTCATTCCTCGTCGATCGAAGCGAGTCACCAGGATACCCTTTGGCATCGGCCGTCAAAACGTGGGCCAGCAAAAAGAGCGACCAACGCCGCGGGGACGTTGGTCGCATGTGGTTCGCGCCTCCTTGCTCGGGTGGGGAATCTTATCCTTCGATGACAACGAAGCGGGAGCCTCGCTCGCTGCGAACCAACAACAGGAGGGTTCCGTCCTCGTCCGATTTGACCGCGTTTTCAAACTCGGCCATCGTCGAGACGTCTTGGCGATTGACCTGGGCAATCACCATTCCGGGGCTCAACCCGGCTTGCTCGGCGCGGCTGCCTTCCTGGACTCGCGTGACCACGACGCCCGCGGACTCCTCCAGGCCGAGTTGCTTGGCGACGTCGGCGGTCAACGGAGTGACCTCGATGCCCAGCGACTGCATCTTCACACCGCCGGGTTTCTGTTTCGGTCCGGCATCGGCAAAGTCATTCGGTGCCGCTTCGGGTTCATAGGTCAACGCGACCGTTTTCCCGTCACGCACGATCTCCACCGAAACCGTCTGCCCGATGGCGGATCGTTCGACGGCCAGTTGCAGTTGTTGCGGGGTGGCGACCTTGGTCGATCCGAACTTCACGATCACATCGCCCGACTGGAAACCCATCTTGGCCGCCGGCGTGTCGGGGAACACGTTGGTGACCGCCACACCGCCTCGGGGAGAGACGCCGAGCTGGCCGGCCAATTCATGGGACACCGGCTGAATGGCGACGCCCAAGTAAGCCCGCTGCACCGTACCGCTGGCAACCAATTGATCGCTGACCCAACGGGCCATGTTGGACGGCACGGCAAATCCGACGCCGTTGTTTCCGCCGCCGCGAGACGAGATCGCGGTGTTGATCCCGATCACTTCGCCGTACAGGTTGACCAACGGGCCGCCGCTGTTACCGGGGTTGATCGCCGCGTCAGTTTGAATGAAGTTCTCACGAGCGGTGATGCCGATGCCGCGATTCTTCGCGCTCACAATCCCTGCCGTGACGGTGCTTTCCAGCCCGAACGGCTGTCCGAGTGCGACGACCCAGTCGCCCACCGACGTCGTGTCGCTGTCGCCGAGTTTCGCGGCCGTCAACGAATCGTCGCCGTTGATCTTGACCACGGCGATGTCGGTTTTCGGGTCTGTGAACACTTCGACCGCCTCAAATTCGCGGCCGTCGTGGGTCTTCACGATCACGGTCCCGCCGCCTTCGACGACGTGGTTGTTGGTCAACACGATCCCCGACGTGTCGATGATCACGCCCGATCCGATGCCGCCTTGCGAACGCGGAGCCTGACGCGGGGGCATGCCGGGTTGCATCGGGATTTGGCCGTCGCGGAACATGTCTTCAAACGGTGTCCCCTTGAACGGATTGGGCGTATTCTTCGAGTTGCCGTCGGGAGCAGCTTTGGCGGCACGCCAGGACGTGTCCGGGCGGTTCTCGATGGCCACGACCGCCGGCAAGACGCGATCGGCTACATTGCGAAACGCTTGCGAGAGTGAATTGGCGATGTTCAGCTGTTCGGGCGTGATCGCCGGTGACGGCGCGGGGCGTGTCACCGCGGCCGGCGCCGGTGTGGTATCAATTTTGGTCATCGGAGCAGCTGCCATCAACAGACCGGTTGCTGCCAACGTCAATGGTGCCGCGACGAGTGCTGTCCTTAGACGGCTCTTGTGCTTCTTCATGGTTTGATGTCCTTCAATCAGACGGAGGAGGTTGCAGCGGCAACACGCCGCGTCATCGATCCGTCTGAAAGGCACGCCGCGTACCAGAGCGGCATCGTTGCACTCGGAATCTGCGTCCGTCCCGTTATTTACGGCACCAAACATTTTTCGTTGCTGGCCTCGGGCGATTGACTGGATCCAGTCGATCCGTCCCAAAAAGTCGCGGCGGGGCAGAATGCCCCAGCGGGAGATGATCGGATTTGCGCCGAACGCAACGATGCGATCTGGTTTACAATGCCGACGCCGTGGCGATCGCATCCACGACGTGCACTTGCTGTCGGATGACATCTGCCTTGTGCTACGTTTCAC
>NZ_JBFHKV010000183.1:0-10254 GCF_041595215.1 Stieleria sp.
GTTTCGCACCCATGACTCCTTGCCCACCGTGCGAACCGACCGTCGATTGTAACGAGAGTGCCAACTTTCAATTCGAAATCCCTCGATTTTCCACGACCGCATCACAACTTGTTGAAACGCTGAACCAAAGCGAGACGAACGTGCCCGCGGTTGTTCAACTGATCGAATGCGAACCGACGATCAGTTCTCAGGTTCTGGGGCTCGTCAATAGCCCGATTTACGGCGCAAGTCGTGCGATCACCACGATCGGACACGCGGTCGTGGTCCTCGGTTTTCGTTGCGTCGCCCAGCAGGCGATCGCGTCGGCATCTGGGGCTCTTTTCAAGGCGAAGGACGCAGCTTGCCAAGCACATCGCCTGGACACTTACATCCAGTCGCTGGGCGTCGCCACGACGGCCCGGTTCATTGCCAAACGGACCAAGACCACCAACCCGGACGAAGCGTTTTTGTGTGGCGTTGTCCATGACATCGGCAAACTGATTCTCTTTCAACATGCCGGTGAAGCATACGCAGGCATGCTCGACGAGTCTCCACACGAAAAGTCATTGGCGCCTGAAATCGAATCGTACGGGATCACGCACGCGACGCTCGGTCGTCAATGCGGCGTCGCATGGTCGTTGCCGACCCAAATGTGCATCACCATCGCGAATCATCATCTGCCACTCAACGAGGCCACCGACCCGCTTTCCCGAACACTCATTTGTGCCGCCTATCTGGCGAAAAAATGGCAACTGGGATTTTGCGAGGACGCTTTCAGCGAAGATTCTGAGATGGAGAGCGAGCTTTGTGATTTCCAAGATCCTGACTTGGCGGCCGAGTGTCGCGAGCAGTTTGAAGCGATCCGCGACATCTGTCTTTCGTAGAGAGTGCCGTGGAAACGTACCGTCTTCAAAGAACGCTGACCGTCCTGGTGAGTTGCCTGATCGTCACCGGTTCGATCGGGTTCGTCGCGATCGAAGGCTGGTCGTTTGCCGATTCGCTCTACATGACGATCATCACCATGTCGACGGTTGGGTTTGGCGAGACCAACGAGTTGACGCCCCACGGTCGCATCTTCACCTCGTCGCTGATCTTGGCCTCGATCGTGTTGATGGCTTGCTGGACCGCGGGCATCACCAGTTTCTTGGTGAACGGTCAGCTGAGTGGACAGTTTCATCGTCTTAGGACCAAAAAGAAGATCAACCAAATGAACAACCACGTCGTCGTTTGTGGCGGTGGAGCAACCGCCCGCACCCTGATTCATCAATTGAAAGTGCAGGGCAACGAGATCGCCGCGATCGTCAAAGAGCCCGCTGAAGTTGCGATGACGCAGCGTTTTTTTCCGGACATTCCGTTGATCGAGGCCGATCCCAAATCCGAAATGGCGTTGATCGATGCCAATATCCTGGAGGCAGCCCACTTGGTCGCCGCGACCGAATCCGACTTCGACAACCTGTTGATCGTGATCAGCGGCAAAGGACTCGGCACCGAATTGAAAGTCATCAGCGTGGCGGAGAACCCCGAATTGGCCAACCGAATGCTGAAGGTGGGGGCCGATGAGGTGGTCTGCCCGCTGGTGATTGGCGGCGAACGGATCGCGTCGATCATCAACGAAACCGCCAATCAAGAAGAATCCGTCGTCGCCTCGGTGTGAAACTTCGACCGCCGCGACAACGGCAGTTTCGGGCTTTCCGCATCCCAAGGGGACAATTCGCGACATTCAGTCGGTTTCCGTTGGATTCGTGTTGGCCAATCCTTGCGGCGCGTGTACTCTCCCTACATCAGCGAGACGGACAAGGCGCTTGCTGAGACGATTGATCGGCCAGATCAAAACGAGAAACGTCATGGACGTTTGCTGGCCCACGCGAGCCGAATCGTTGAGTTGGATGCTCAACAGGCCGCGACTGCGAGTTTCGAAATGAACGAATTCGCGCCCCTTGCTGCCTTCATTCGGCCACGTTGGCCGCTCTTTGAAAGCTGATTGCATCGATTCGATGCAACCCTCCCCGGGACTTTCTTGTTTGTCCGGGAGATCGAGCATTTCTTTCCATGCTGAAGTTGCGTCACGACATGACGCCATGAGCTGTCGGACATGTTTCGAAAACGCGAGTCGGTCTATCGAGACACGGCCACCCCAACACATCGAGATTCCCACAGCAAAGCTGTTTTGCGGGACTCTCACACAAACGATTGAAGAGACGTACGTTGAAATCATTTCAAGAATTGGAATTGTTCGAGTCGCTGGAAAAAAGACTGGCCGAATTGGACTACACCGTCCCGACCCCGATCCAAGCCCAAACGATTCCCGCCGCCATTGAAGGCAAAGACATCTTGGGTTGCGCCCAAACCGGCACCGGCAAGACCGCTGCGTTTGCGCTGCCGATCCTCGACTACCTGGGGCACGAAGCACCCCGCGCCGCGCCGGGACGCCCGCTGGCCTTGGTCCTCGCACCGACGCGTGAACTGGCCATCCAGATCGGCCAGAGCTTTCACACCTACGGAAAACACGTTCGGTTTCGACAGACGCTGGTTTACGGCGGCGTGGGCCAAAACGAACAGGTCCGTTCCTTAAAAAAGGGCACACACGTCCTGATCGCCACACCGGGCCGATTGATCGACCTGATGGATCAAGGCCACGTGCAACTGTCGGACATCGAGATCCTGGTGCTCGATGAAGCCGATCGCATGCTGGACATGGGCTTCATGCCGGCGATCAAAAAGATCATCGCCAAGCTGCCCCAAGATCGGCAATCGCTGTTCTTCTCCGCCACGCTGCCTCCCAAGATTCGCGAACTGGCTGACCAGCTGTTGTTCAACCCGTTCCAGGTCAACGTGACGCCCAAAACGAAAAGCGTCGAACAGATCGACCAAAGTGTCCGCATGATGGACCGCTGTGAAAAGGTCGATGAGCTCGTCAAGGTGCTTCGCGGCGAAGACGTGCTTCGTTCGATCGTCTTCACACGCACCAAGCACGGCGCCAACGCGCTGACGCGAAAGCTCGAGAAGCACAACATTTCCGCGACCGCGATTCACGGCAACAAGAGTCAAGCGGCCCGCCAACGGGCTCTCAGCGCATTCCGAGAGAACCGCATCTCCGTCCTCGTCGCGACCGATGTGGCCGCCCGAGGGATCGACATCGACGACGTCACCCACGTCGTCAACTTTGACATGCCGATGGAACCGGAAAGCTATGTTCACCGGGTCGGCCGAACCGGCCGCGCCGGCGCCAACGGCATCGCGATTTCGTTTTGCACCGTCGACGAACGAGACAAGCTTCGGGAAATCGAAAAGCTGATCGATCAACCCTTACGCATCCAAAACCCCGGCGCGAAACTGAACGACACGGCAAGCAAACCCAGCAAGTCGTCCAACTTCGGTGGCCGTAACGGATCACGAAATGGATCGTCGTCGGCAAACGGAAACCGCCGCCCCAAGAAACGCTTCGGCAAAGGCGGCTGGAACAAGCGTCGCGCGACCGCAAAAGCGTAACGCTGAAGGCACTCAATGCGTGGGAAGAGGCTTCTACACGAGTCGCTTTTTTGCCCAAAGGGCATGCATATCCATCGCCTGGGGCAAGCAAACCGAGCATTTGCGAGGGTTGCGCCGCCCCAGGAACCGCATCGCAATGAGGTTCAATTTGGCCAACGGCCATGCACAACATTCGCGTCTGACGAGACATTTGTGGTTGGCTGTTGGCCTATCCCTCTCGTTCTCGTTTGATGCCTCTCCCACCAGCGGTCAATGAATACCGGGCTCTTGGCCCGGTGAACGGCCCTCAAGAAAATCGAAATCACAGCCCCGGTCGGCTTGCGTGACATGCTTGGCATACAGGTGTCCGTAGCCGCGTTCGGGGAGCAACGTGCCCAGCTGTTTGGATTGGCGTCGGCGATCGATTTCTTCGTCGCTGACATCCCAGTGGATCCGTCGGTTGGGCACATCGATTTCGATGGCGTCGCCGGTCTCGACGAGCGCGAGCGGACCGCCGGCGGCACTTTCGGGTGCGATATGCAACACGCAGGTGCCATAGCTCGTCCCGCTCATCCGCGCGTCGCTCAGCCGCACCATATCGCGTACGCCCGCCTGCAGCAGTTTCTTGGGGATCGGCAACATGCCCCATTCGGGAAATCCCGGGGCGCCGAGCGGGCCGGCATTGCGGAGAATCAAGACGCTGTCCGCGGTCACGTCTAGATCGGGGTCATGCAACTTCGCTTTCATTTCCGGATAGTTGTCGAACACCAGCGCCGGACCGCGGTGGGTCAATAATTTCGGGTCCGCGGCGATCGACTTGATCACGCAGCCATTGGGCGCCAGATTCCCTTTCAATAAACACGTTCCACCGGCCGGCGAGACGGGGTTGTCGCGAGTCCGGATGACTTCGTCGTCGATCGCTTCGGCACCTGCGATCTGTTCTCCCAGCGTGACGCCGCCCACGGTACGACAGTCGGTGTGCAGCAAATCAGTCAGACGAGCGAGTAGTGCGGGAAGACCGCCGGCGTTGTAGAAATCTTCCATCAAGAATCGGCCGCCGGGACGGATGTCGCCCAGCACCGGAGTGGTCCGCGACAGTTCGTCGAAATGATCCAGCGTCAGTTCAATGCCCAGCCGTCCCGCGATCGCGATCAAATGGACGATCGCATTGGTACTGCCACCGATGGCCAGCGATGTCATCAACCCATTTTCAATGGATTCGCGAGTGAGAATGTCTGACGGTTTGAGATTCTCCCAGGCAAGGTCCACCGCGCGGCGGCCGGTTTGGGTGGCCAGACGGTGGTGGTCGGCAAACACCGCCGGCACACAAGCCGCCCCGACGAGCGACATGCCCATCGCCTCGGTCACCGCGGCCATGGTGCTGGCGGTTCCCATCGTCATACAGGTACCAGCCGAGCGGGCGATACAGTTTTCGATCCCCTTCCAATCCTGATCACACAAGTTGCCGGCAACTCGTTCATCCCAGTACTTCCAAACGTCGCTGCCGCTGCCGAGTGTTTCGTTCTTCCAGCGGCCTTTCAACATCGGCCCGGCAGGCAGAAAGATCGACGGGATGTCGGCACTGATGGCACCCATCAACATCGCGGGTACAGTTTTGTCGCAACCGCCCATCAACACCGCCGCATCGATGGGATGACAGCGCAAGACCTCTTCAACCTCCATCGCCAGCAGATTGCGATACAGCATCGTCGTCGGCTTCATCAACATTTCGCCGAGTGACATCACGGGAACTTCGACGGGAAAGCCGCCCGACTGCAAGATCCCCCGCCGGACCTCATCGGCTCGATCGCGAAAGTGCGAATGGCAGGTATTGAGTTCGCTCCACGTGTTCAGAATCGCGACGACCGGTCGGTTCTGATAATCGATGTCGTCCACCCCCATGCCCTTGATCCGCGAGCGATGCCCGAAGGAACGCATGTCATCGGGGCCGAACCAGCGATAGGAACGAAGTTGTTTCGGATCATGGGAGGGAGGCTGGGTCATGGAGCGAGACACTGCTTAGGGAAGGAGTAGGGCGGGGAAGGGAAGGGCAGGCTAAATTCCAAAGCCGACAATACACTAGTCCTCAAACAGTCCGTCAAACAGTTCGCGGTTGCTGGCTCTGGCTTGTTGGACCAACGCTTCGATCATCTTCGGATCGGATTCATTCATCAAAAAGGCCAGATCGCGCATCTTGGATTCTTGATCGGGCAACTCATGACGTGCCGATACATTCATCAGACGCAGATTGGCTTCGACGCGTCGCAGCGTGCGATAGTTGTTGATCAGTCGTAGCGACGTGTCGGCGGGCAACAGATCCGCGTCGGCCAACCGCTGGAGCGCATCGATCGTGCCGGTGGCGTGGATGTCGGGATGCAATCGAATATGTTCAAGCGTCAACATTTGGGCGACGAACTCGACGTCGACGGTTCCCCCGACGCCGCGTTTCAAGTTCTCTTCGCTGGCCGTTTGCTGCATCCGCAAACGCAATTCGCGGATCTCCTGAGCCATGGCGGGTCGCCACTCGGTGCCACGCAGGATTCCCAACAAGGTATCGCTGGCGTGCTTGCGGACGTGTCGTGAACCGGAGATCACCCGAGCCTTACAGAGCGCCAACCGCTGCCACAACGGAGCCATGCCGCGTTGGAATCGGTTCGTGAACTGGTCCAGCGAAACCGCCAACACGCCTTCTTCGCCGGTCGGTCGCAGCCGCCCATCCAGCTCGTACAAACGACCATATTCGCTGGGGTGGTTGACCCGCGACATGATCGCCGAGGTCAACTGGTTGAAGAACTGGGCATTGGTGATCGTCTTGCGCGGCCCGCCGACGCGTCGCTGGGTTTCGCCGTCGCCGGTGTACAAGAAAACGACGTCGAGATCGCTGTGGTAATTCGGCTCGCGTCCGCCGAACTTTCCCAGCGCCACGGCAATCAATTCCGCCGGCTGACCGTCCGGGCCGATCGGATCACCGAAACGCATCGCCAGCTGTTCCTGCTCGTACTCGGCGACTCGCCGCACGCAGGCTTCGGCGGTATCGGCGAGCGACCGGTGCGTCGCCTGAACGGACTCTTTGCCGAGGATGTCACGCACGCCGATCATCAGATGCGCGCTGTTTTTGAACCCGTGCAAGACCACGTCGATGTCGGTGGCACGTCGACACAGATCGATCGAACGTGCGTCCAATCGCTGGGCCGAGGGCAGACGATTCATCAGCAACGAATCGATCAACTCGTCGATCATGCCGGGCATCTCGATCAAGATGCTGCTCAGATACGGCGTCGCGGCGCACATCCGAATCATCAACTGCATCGTTGCACGATTGGTTCCGAACAATTCCCACAGACTGGATTTGCCGCCGATCGATTCGGCCACGTCGGCCAGCGTCACCAACGTCCGGTCGGGGTCGGGCGTGGTCGCGATCTCGGCCAACAGGTGAGGCGCCAGCGAGGCAAGAAAATGACGACAACGTCGACTGGAAAGAAACTGGATGGATTCGGTCGCCAGTGAATTGAGATGCTCCATCGCACGATCGGGATCGCGCAGCGAATGTCGCGACAGGGTTTGACGAACCAATGCGGGATCCGGTGACGGGTCGAGCACCAATTCGGTTTCGATCGCAAAATTCTGTGGCGAATCCGAATCCTCATCCGACGGCGCGTCGACCATCAGGTGATTGAGCACTTTCCGGTTCAACTGGAACGTTTCGCGCAACTGAGATTGGAACCGTTCCAGATCGCCGGATTTTCCCTGCGTGTCACGGATCCCCAAATGCCAGGCGACGCGTCGCCGCATCAGATCATCGTTCGGCAAGCAACTGGTCGAACGGCCGAACATCACGGACAACTGATGCTGCAATCGACAGAGACGGGCATAGCCCTTGGACAACAGACTGCCTTCTTGATGCGTCAGACAACCTTCACGTTCCAACGCGTTGATCGCTTCGGCCGTGCTGCAGACTCGGACGGACTTGATATCGCCGCCGTGCAACAGTTGTAGGAACTGGATCATCAATTCGATATCGCGCCGACCGCCGGGCGCCATCAAGACATCGTCACCTTCGGCTTGCTGCGAATCAAAGCGACGTTGCAGTTTTCGTCGCAGCGAACGCACTTCGGCAAAGTCTTGTCGACTCATGAACCGCCGATAGATCCACGGTTCCAGTCGGCCCAGGAAATCGTTCCCCAAAGAATGATCCCCCGCGACCACCCGAGCCTTGGTCAATTTGATCCGCTGCCACGTCCGCCCTTCCGATTCCAACCGTCGGGCGGTCAGCGAACTGCTGCCGATGACGACATCCGACCCGAGCGGTCGAAACGAGGTGTCGATCGCGATGTTCAGCGCCGCGGCGTCTTCGGAGCTGACCAGCGCAATCACATCGGCGACCACCTGCTGAACGAACTCATGATGCGATTCATTTTTTTCTTCGATCGCGTCGTACAAGAACAACAATTCCAAGGGGCTGCCGTATCCCATCTCCGTTCCGCCCAAGTGCCCCAATCCGATCACCGCCAAACGAACGGTCTGGCCGTCAATGCGTCGCGGCAACCCGACGCGTTCGGTTTGACGCCGAAGCACGAATTTCAACGCCGCCTCCAAAACCGCATCGGCCACAAACGCCAGTTGTTGGCCGACGTGATCGGGACTCAGATCACGGACGAATTCGCCGTAGGCGATGCGAACGATTTCGCGGCTGGTGAATTTCCGGATCGCCAACGCGGCTCGATTGGGGCTTTCGAGCATTTCGAGTTCGGCGACCAATTCGTCGACCAGAAACTTTCGCTCGGCCGGCTGACCATCGCTGGCCCGCATCAAATCAAAACTTTCCGGATCGGCAATCAAACGATTGGCCAGCGTTTGGCTGGTGGCAAAGATTTGAAGCAAGGCCGACAACGCCGCCTCGTCGCGTTCAAACAACGACAACAGTGACGTCGGCGAACGGCTGGCCGAGATGAAGCGATCCAGGTTCTTGACGGTCGCGTCGAGATCGTCCAGTTCGTCGAAGTGACGCTGCAGACGATCGCGCAGGATTTCCAACAGATCCGACGGCGCACCACAGTTCCAGATCGACTGTAAATGTTGCCGGGTCGTTGCCCAGTGGTTCACCCGACCGGTGTCGATCCAATCGAAGGCGGAATCGTCGGCGCCAGGCTGGTCCGAGGGCTGGTTGGTCGAAGACGGCGTGGGCGGCTTCACGGAGGAATCGTCCTGAGCGAGGAATCGGAATCAATTAAGGAAGCGCCTACCGCCACACCACGGCGGTTCCCCCCGCGACTGCACGACGCTATACGACAACGCTGTACGACGATTCAACAGAACCCGTCGGCCGGGCCAAAAAGCAAGGGAACTCTCCGTGGCATGCCCTAGTCTAAATTCCTGAGGGTTTTCCGTTAAGTCCGTGTCCGGTGACCTACCTTTGACAGACACCGGCTCAGCCAGGGGGCAAACGCGATCGTCAGGTTCAGTGAACCGTTCGGTCCCACAGCACCCCAGGCTTCATTGCTGCTGGCGCCAGGAGGCCCATTGTTGCCACGTTGGTTGAGTTTTTGCGACGCCCCTTCGTGGACATTTCGCAACACCCCACGCCTGACTCCTGCCGGTCTCATTGACGCAAACCCCACCCCACAAACGACTTGCAATGCTACATACGACCTCATCGACGGGGGTCGGCATCCTGGATGCTGTACCCCTCCCGGACCAGAACGAATATTCCAAGCCGGGATCAGAGGAGAAGTTGATGGGAACCAGGATTAGCGGACGTAGCTTGCAAGACGATTCCTTCGCCGCAGAAGAATCGGTGGACCGCCGCTCTCGCGTGATGGGAGACGAATTCGCCGACCACCACCTGGAAGAGGCCCCCGCAGACTCTCGTGGCGTCGCCGACGAAATGGACGGCGACACTGATCCGACCGAAGACCCGGTGCGAATGTACTTGATGCAAATGGGGCAAATCCCCTTGCTGACTCGCGACCAAGAAGTCTCCGCGGCCAAGCAAATCGAACGCACCCGCGACCGCTACCGCCACTGCATGCTGGCGACCGATTTCATGCTGCAGGGCTCCCTGAAACTGTTGCAACAGGTCCGCGACAAGCAATTGCGATTGGATCGCACGATCGAAGTCAGCGTGACCAACGCCGTCGAAAAGAAGGCGATCATGAAGCGGATCGTGCCCAACGTCCGCACGCTGGAACACCTGCTGAACCAAAACAAGGTGGATTACTTCACCGCGATCAACAAACGATTGCCGATGCGTCAACGACGTGCGGCCTGGAAAAACCTGGTGATCCGCCGCAACAAGGCCGTCCGCCTGGTCGAAGAAATGAATCTTCGCACCGGCAAACTGCAACCGATTTTCCAAAAGCTGGAAAAATCGTCGCGTCGGATGAACGAGATCCGCAAACAACTTCGCGAAGGTTCCTCGTCGGACCTGCCCGGCATGCCGTCGGAGAAAGAACTTCGCAGCGAACTGAGCTATCTGATGCGGATGACCTACGAGTCGCCCAAAACGCTCGATCGCCGCGTTTTGTCCTGCGAAGCCCTTCGTGAAGATTACGAAGCGGCCAAGCGAGTCCTGTCGGCCGGCAACTTGCGACTGGTCGTGTCGATCGCCAAGAAGTATCGCAACCGTGGCCTGTCGTTCTTGGATCTGATCCAGGAAGGCAACACGGGGCTGATGCGAGCGGTCGACAAATTCGAACACGCCCGCGGATACAAATTCAGCACCTACGCGACGTGGTGGATTCGACAAGCGATCACCCGCGCCATCGCCGACCAAAGCCGAACGATTCGTGTGCCCGTTCACATGATCGA
>NZ_JBFHKV010000184.1:0-10231 GCF_041595215.1 Stieleria sp.
ACCGCCGGCCGACATCCCCGACTCGCTGAATCACTTCATCGCGTTTCGCATCGCCAACGTCGATTCGCTGGCGTTGCCCCAGCCACCGCCGGGGAGCCAGCCCCCGCCGGGGAACCAGCCGACGCCGGGGAAACCCGCGTTTGTGTGTCTGCCAGTCCAGCAGTGGCACCATGAGGAACACGTCGCGATCAAGTCCGCCGCGACGGTCTTGATGGTGTACGAAGTGGAAGCCAAGGCGTCAGAAGGCAAGGTGACGACCATCGACCCCTTCGGACTCAACGTCCTGAAGACCGGCCAAAACACCTACGTCTACGTCGAAGGCAAACGTGCTCCGTAGTGGCAAGCTGGAAGCTTACGCCACGGATCGCTTACGTCACGGGGCGGTGTTGAATTCTGTGGATTGGGTGAAGTTGACCTGAGGGGAAAGACGATGGGGTGGTAAGGATTGTGCTTGGACACCGGTGCAACATTTTGACCCCTCGAACCGGCAAGGACGCTGGCGTGAGCAAGACTGAATCGCAAAACGCAGGCAAGTTTGATAGCAACCAGGACAGTCGTGTTGCGGATCACCGCGACCGGCTCAGCGGCATCGTCGCGGTCGCCGGTGGGGGCGTGTTGGCGGGCGTGTTCTACGCGGTGATTTACGTCACGCAGTGGGCCGCGCTGGAACGCTACTTCCTCGGTCACCCCGTTGCCATCGCGGCGACCATTTTGTTCTGTGTCGCTGTTTCGATCTTGTCGCTCAAGTCATGGGCGACGCGTCAGCAATGGTCGCTGCTTCGCCGGGCCGATGACGCGGCGTTGGCACCGCGGCGAGAAACCGATTCGCCGACCCAACAGTTTCGCGATCGCCACGACGCGGGGTTTGTCGCCCAAGCATGGTCGAGCAACTTGGCCAAGCTGCCGCGCGACATCGGTCGATCTCAGCTGGTCGTTCGTCTCCGCGAGGTCTTGATGCGGCAATCCGGCCGCGGGACGACGAAACACTTGGCGGACGACTTGCGCGAGCTTTCGTCGCGGGACGCCGATTCCGCCCACGACTCCTTCGCCCTGATCCGCATCATCGTGTGGGCGATTCCGATGCTGGGCTTTTTGGGCACCGTGATCGGGATCACGCAAACACTCGGCGGGTTGGATTTTTCCAACGGCAACGCCGCGGTCGACAATTTGAAGAGCGGCTTGTACGTCGCATTTGATACGACTGCGTTGGGGTTGGTGCTGTCGATCGTCGCGATCTTTTTACAGTTTCCGGTCGAACGCAGCGAGCAACAGTTGTTGGCCGCCATCGACGAACGCGTCGGCTACTTGACCGGATTGCATCTGCCCGGTGACGAAGCCGCCGACAATCAATTCGAATTGTTGGCCCAGTTGTGCGAAGGCGTCCGCGCGGCCGTCGCAGAATCGTTGAGCAATCAGACGACGTTGTGGCGTCAAACGATCGACGAAGCACAAGGCTACTGGCAACAAGCCCACAACGTCCAATCACAAAGCTTCATCGATGCGGTGGAGCAAACGCTGGTGCCCGCACTGCGTGATCACGCCGGGCAGATGGAGTTTTCGACTCAGCGGAATCGCGAACAGCTCGGGATTCAATTCGACAAGTGGCAGTCGCAACTCGCCGCGTGGCAACAAACGATCATTGCCGGTGCGGACGCGATGACGAAACAGCAGGCGATGATGTTGGACCAGGTCGATCAGGCCGCGTTGGTTCGCGAGCAAGCCAGTTCGGTGTTGAACCTACAGCAAACGCTGGCGGCGAACTTGAACTTGTTGGACGAAACAAACCGTCGTATCGATGAAAACATTGGGGCTGCGGCCGGACAGGGCATGGCCGACGCCATGATCGTGTTGGCCCGCGCCGTCGATGTGTTGGCCCGTGAAATGACCGTGGTTAAGTCGAACGTGACGCACGATTCGAGGCGGGCTGCATGAGCGGGCGGCGACGAAAGACCCTTTCGCCGACGCTGTTTCCATTCCTGGCCGTCTTGGTTTGCACGCTGGGAACCTTGATTCTGTTGTTGGCATTGGTGGCACAAAACACCTCCGACGCGGCCCAGCAGATCGCCGAGAGGGCGGCCCAAGAAACCACACGCGTTCCGGGGCAGCTGACCGTCGGTGACGTCGAGTTGTTGGTCGAAGAGGAAGCGTTTCGCTTGGGCGAATTGATTTCGTTTCGCGAAGCACAAACCGGTGACCTGGAAGACCGACGCAACCAACTGGCTCACGTCGAAGATCACATGCGACGCATTCGTCAGCGATTGAAACAGATCGGCGAGGCGATGGAGCAGGCGATGTCGGACGACCCGCCGTCAGCCGCGACCGCCGAAGAACTGAAATCGTTGAACGAACAGCTGGTCAAAGAGCAGTTGGTTGTGAAGAAGTTGCGGGAGGAAATCAAAACCGCCAAGCCGCGTTTCGTCATCGTCCCGCACCAAGGCCCTAACGGCACCGAGCGTCGGCCGATCTATTTGGAATGCACCGCCAAGGGCGTGACGATCTGGCCCGAAGGCGTCGCCATCACTCGGACACAACTCGAGCAAACATCGCGGCACGCCAATCCGCTCGATGACGCGCTCCGCGCCGCACGTTATCACGCGATGCAACAATACGGCGACGCCATCCCGCCCTATCCCATGTTGTTGGTTCGCCCCGAGGGCGTCGACAGCTATTACGCCGCCCGCGCGGCGATGTTGGATTGGGATGATCAGTTCGGGTACGAACTGGTTCCGTCGGACGTCAACCTCGCCTACCCCAACCCCGATCCGGCCATGCGAGAGCGGATGGAATATGCGATCAACCAGGCACTCGATCGGATGACGCAACAATCGATCGCACGATCAATCCGTGGGGCGGGCAGCCGCTCTCCGGCCGGTCCCGGCGGAACGGGCGGAAACTTTGACCGCCAAACCTCGGCCAGTAACGCCCGGCAGTCGTCGGCACCGTCCGGCCCAGCGGCGGTGGCCGAAAGCCCCTATGGCGGTTCGGGCTCCGTCAGTTCACAGGCGGGCCAACCACCCGAGCCAGTCAAACCGGTGCCGCGTCTGTCGGTTTCACAGATGGATCGTCAGGGCCGACAAAGCGGTTTTCGCGACCATCGCATGTTCCCGACCCGAACCTACGGCCGCAGCGGCGGTGGCGAGCCCTCACCGATCACTTCCGAAGCCGCCAAGCGACGGTTGGAGCGGCAGCTGCAAGATTCCGCGTCTTCGTTTGCAGAGGTGGACTCCGATCGCGATCTGAATCAGGCCGCGATGACGGCGGTTGACCAGATCGCCGCCGGGACAAACTCGGGATCGCCGGATCAAACCCAGCCCCAGCCGAACACCCCCGATGCAAACGCACTCGGATTGCAATTGCCATCCAGCGGTGGTGCCGATTCCCAATCGGCGATGTTGGCGCAAGGCAACGCCGACTCCGGCGGTCGGCAACGCGTCAACGGCAAGGCGAGTGCGCAAACCAAGGACAATCCGGCAGGGATCGGTCCCATGGCCGGTGCGCCGATGGGGATGAACCGGTTGGATCAACCCAAGGTTTCACAGCGCATGAAAGCCGGTCAACCGACTGACGGCCAAGTTCCCAACGCGGCCGATCAGAAACCCGCGTCCAGCGAACAAGCGACGTCGCGGAAGCCCGGTGCGTTGGTGCAGCGCAACGGCGCCGACTGGGCGCTGCCCAGCAGTGTCGTGTTGGCGCGTGGCAACGAGATTGTTCGGTCGGTTCGTCTGCAAGTTCACGCCGATCGTTTCATCTTGTTGCCCGACGCCGGGATGCGCCAGAGCGAAACGTTTTTGATCGAACCGGACGGCGTCAATCTGGCGACGCTGCAACTGGCGACCTCGGTCCGAGATCGGATCGAACGTTGGGGGGCTGCGGCGCCCGGTGCGCGATGGTCGCCACGGTTGAAGGTGGACGTCATGCCAGGAGCTGAATTGCGATACGACCAGTGGCAACGATTGATGACCGGCAGCGGGCTACCGATCCAACGCACCGGTGACGACCAAGCCGCCGGGTACACGCAGGCAGAAAACAACCCGCGAGGTGAACGGAAATGAGCGGGCGACATCGCAGAGAAGGAGTTTCGGTGGGGCACGATGCCTTTTTGGACATCGTCGCCAACCTGGTCGGCATCCTGATCATTCTGGTTGTGGTGTTAGGCGCCCAATCAGAAGCGATCATGCGCGAAGCAAAGCCGCAGGTGCAAGAACCGCTGGATCCCAAAGCACGTGTTGCCGGTGAAGCGGAGATGGAAACGTTGGTCACGATGGCGGCCCGCGCCGCGTCGGCACAGGCCGATTCGATGCGACTGGAGCGAACGATCAAAGTCTTGGATTCCAAGATCGCACAGCAAGCCGAACGTCGTACGATCCTGTTGACCTTACTGACCGAAGCCGAAGCGGCTTGGGAAGACGAACAAGCGAAGCTGGACGATGCCAATCGCCAAGCCGCGATCCGTAGCGCCGAAGCGTCAAAGCTGAAGAACGAACTGGCCGAGTTGGCCGGGGCGCGAACGCAATTGGAAAGCAAGCAGCCGCCGATCGTCGCGATCTCCCACCTGCCGACTCCGATGGCCAAGACCGTGTTCGGCGAAGAGGTCTATTTTCGTTTGAAGGACGATCGATTGTCCGTGATTCCGTTTGAGTTGTTGGCCGATGAGATCGGTCGCAATTTTCGTCGCACGTCGTCGAGTCTTCGCGAGGGCGTCAGTGATGCGGCGGTCGGTCCGGTCCGCGGCTACGTCGCGCGGTACGTGCTCAACCGGAGCAACGAATTGGTCAGCAACGGCAATGCGATCGCCAGGATGAGTCGCGCTCGCGTGGTGGTCGCGTCATTCGAGCCGCTGCGAGAGCCCTATGGAACTCCGATCGATCAGGTGCTGGCCAACGATGATTGGTTGGATGTCGAACTGTCGGGATACCCGCCGGGCACGACGACGGTGACGGTCGCGGTCTATCCAGACAGCTACGGTTCGTTCCGCAAGTTGCGTGAGAAGATTTATGCCAAGGGTTACGCGTCGGCGGCGCGACCGATCAAAGAGGGCAGTCCGATCTACGTGAACTTCGCCGGCGGCGGGACGAGGTCGGTGGCGCAGTAGGTCACGCTGTGCGTGGTATTTGGCATGCACAGCATGCCCTACGGATAAATCAACAGGCCGGGAACCGGCCGGCAGAGCCGGCGAGGGTGGCAAGCAGGATGCTGACCCCACTTACTGCAGCGCTTTGTCGCTGATGTCTTTGCGGCACCAGGCGCCGGGCCAACGGATTTTTTGGACGGCGGTATAGGCCTTCAGTTTTGCGGCGCTGATGGTGTTGCCGATTGCGGTGACGCCCAGGACACGCCCGCCGTCATTGACGACGTTGCCATCGACGGTGGTCGTTCCGGCGTGGAAGACTTTCACATCGTCGACCTTTGCCGCCTCGTCCAGTCCGGTGATCACACGACCCTTTTCATAGCTGCCCGGGTAGCCTTCGCTGGCCATCACGACGCACAGACTGGGGCGCTCGTCCCATTCCAGCGGTTCGAGTTCGGACAGCTTTCCGTCGGCGGCGGCGACCAGGACGTCAAACAAATCTGATTTCAGCCGCATCAACAGCGGTTGGCATTCCGGGTCACCGAACCGGACGTTGAACTCCAGCACTTTGGGGCCGGCCGCGGTCAGCATCAATCCGGCGTACAGCACGCCTTTAAATGGTTTCCGCGCCCGTTTCATCGCGTGGACGACGGGGACCAGCACGTCGGATTCGATCTTTTCAAACATCGCCTCGTCGACGATCGGTGTGGGGCAGTAAGCGCCCATGCCGCCGGTATTGGGACCGCGGTCGCCATCGTGGGCCGGTTTATGATCTTGGGCGGCCGGCAGCGAGATGATGGTTTCGCCGTCGGTGATCGCCAGCACGCTGGCTTCCTGGCCGATCAGTTTTTCTTCGATGATCAATTCGTTGCCCGCTTCGCCGAACTCCTTTTGTCCGGCGATGCGATCGATCGCCTGCAGCGCGTCGCTACGTGTTTCGCAAACGATGACGCCTTTGCCGGCGGCCAACCCGTCGGCTTTGACAACGACCGGGACCTGGTCGGTCGGCTCGCTGTACTTGTCTTTGATGTACCGCGAGGCGTCGTCGGCATTTCGAAAGGTGCGATAATCGGCCGTCGGGATGTCGGCGGTGTGCAGCAGGTTTTTGCAAAACACCTTGCTGCCTTCCAGTTCCGCCGCGGCGGCCGAGGGGCCAAAGACGCGCAGCCCGGCGGCTTCGAGTGCGTCGACCAGTCCGAGCACCAGCGGCGCTTCGGGGCCGACGATGGTCAAGTCGATCGCGTTGGTCTTGGCAAATTCGACCAGCTGGTCGACATCCGTGGCTGCAATGTCAACGTTGGTCGCTTCCAGCGCGGTGCCTGCATTGCCCGGCGCGACAAATACTTCCGTCACCTTGGGGCTCTGCCCCAGTTTCCAGGCGAGGGCATGTTCTCGCCCGCCGCTGCCGACCACCAAAACTTTCATCACATTCACCGCGGGAAGGATTCATCCAAAGGGGTTTCGTTAATTGGGGGCAATGTAATTGTTTGACGCGATTGATGGCAGATGGCGCCTTCCAGCGATTGCTTGCCGAGGGCCTCTGTCCCAATACCGCTCAATCGACAAAGTTTTGACCAGCGCGGGGCCCGTAGGCTCGCGCCAAACGGCTGATCATCAATTGACATCAGCCGGTTCGCGCCAGCGCGAGCGGCGCCCCCAATGTCGATTTTGCGGTATTGGGCTCTGTCCGTGTGGCTTTGCATAAAAGCAGTGTTAGCGACACAAGTCGCTTTTTGCCCCAAGGGCATGCATATCCCTAGCCTGGGGCAAGCAAACCACGCATTTGCGACGGTTGCGCCGCCCCAGGAACAGGCCGTTGGCCAAAACCATCCACCCAGAACAGATCTGACAGGCAAAAGATGTGGAGATACCGATGCCTACCAGGAGGGTGACGCTAGAAAACGGCACGACCTCGATTCGGGAGGGTGACTGAACCTCCCGACCGCAGCGCGGCGCGGGCCATGGGGGCGGATTTCCACCCGCGCCGACGGGACTTCCAGGAGCTTTATCGTTCATTAGCGGTAGACATTTTTTCCTTCGAGCGTATAATCCCACGTGACCCCCCGGGAGTCGTGTTTCTGTCGCCTATGCACCCCACCCCACCCCAATGGCGACGCGACTCCCGACGACTAGTTTTTGAGAAGGTGGCGGCCGACTGAGTCCCCCGCTCCGGTTCGGCCGCCGCCTTTTTCATTGCTCGTCCTGAACGAGGCTTTGTGAGAGCTTTCGACGTCACTGCTGGACGCGGTCTTAATCTGCGCTCGCGGACCAATTACACTCGTTGCGTTCTAGGCATCCACCACTCGAGGAGTTTAAGTGTGAACCACTTTGTATCTATGACCCGATTGTTTGTTCCGACGGCCGTCGTGATCGCCGTCAGCACGTTGCTGACCGCGGTTTCCCCCGCCCAGGCCCAGGAAACTGGAACGTTGCGGATGACGTTCAAGCTCAAGGGCGCCGCGAAGAGTTTTCCTCCGATCACGCCCAACGTGGACCAAGCGTTCTGCGGCTCGAAAATGATCCCGGACGAGACCTTGGTCGTGAATTCCAAGAACAACGGCATCAAGAATGTGATCGTGTACGTCTACACCGGGCGTCGCGGCACCCAGTTGCCGCCGATGGAATTGGAGCCCGAAACCCACACCTTGGCGAACCAGGATTGTCGTTTCGAGCCCCATGTCGTGATCGCCAAGAAAGGTGACACGATCAAAGTCACCAACCCGGACAAGGTCGGGCACAACGCCAATTTCCAGTTCTTCAACAACACCCAGCAAAACCTCACCGTTCCCGCGGGTGGGGCGGTCGAAATCGAGCTGAAAGAAGACGAGCCGGCGCCGATTCCGGTCGCCTGCAATATTCATAACTGGATGAAGGCTCAAGTCGTCGTGCTCGATCACCCCTTTGCCGCGGTCAGCGATGAAGACGGCGTGTTGGAGATCAAGGGATTGCCCGTCGGAGAAGTCGTTTTTCGTGCCAACCACGAAAACGGATCTCTCAAAGACGTGATCGTCAACGGTGAAGAAACCGAATGGCGAAGCAGCAAGTTCGAAGTCGAGATCAAACCCGGTCTGAACGACATGGGCACGATCGAGGTCCCCGCCGACGCGTTCTAAGCGACGAGCGGATGAGACAGACCGGCGCGTCGCCGGCGGCTGGATCGCCAAGTGCTTTCCACGGTCTGAGACGTGCCCGGCCATGAACGAACCCTGCGGCGTAACGCTGCGAAGCATTTTTTTAGCGGTAGGGCGCGAGCCCTCCGGTGTTTCGGGAACGTTGAGCGACCGGAGGGCTTGCGCCCTGCCGCGAACACCTCGTCAAACGCAGGGAATAAATGCTTCACAGCGTTGCCCGCGGCGGTTCGATCTGGCCGCTGCGGGGAAACTGCGACAATTGATTCGGTTGGTTCATTCGATCGCGTTCGGTTACGCTGCTCCTATGAGACCAACCTTCTGCAGAACGTCGATTTTTTCGGTGCCGCCTGGCTCGGCACCCGTGTTCGTCCCGGTTCGGCTTGCCCCAATCCTGTGGGCCGGGGTCCTGTCCGCGGCAGCCTTACTGTGCGGCTGTGATGCACCGGTGGAGCAGTATCCGCCGAATCAGGTTTATTCGCTGGTCGTCTCGGCCAAGCTGGATGCCCCAACCGAACTCGCCGCAGAGGATACGACCGCGGCGTTGGAAGTTTGGTTCGGCACGCCGATCGAACCACGCTGGCCCGCCGACCAGATGTCGCGCGACGCAGCCAAGTCGCTTGTTCGGCTGGAGAATTTGCAGCGGGCTGCCGGGCCGGTTTACAGCGATCAAGACAATCGGCACTTCGGGCTCTTCAACGAGCACTGCGTGACCTGCCACGGGGTTTCCGGCGGCGGGAACGGTCCTGCATCGTTGTTGCAAAACCCCTATCCGCGTGACTTTCGCCCCGGCGTTTACAAGTGGAAATCGACCCAGCGGGGTGCCAAGCCGACCCGCCAGGACTTGATGACGATTCTGCGTCATGGTGCACCCGGGACAGCGATGCCGTCGTTCCAGCGGCTTTCCGATGAGGATTTGGAAGCTTTGGTCGACTACGTCATCTACTTGTCGGTTCGGGGCGAATTCGAACGGCGTTTGCTGACCGAAGCGGTGGTCGAGTTGGGTTATGAAGAGTCGCGGCCCGATGACGACGCCAGTTTGTTGACGCTGGCGAATTTTGACCAAGATGCGTTCGCCATGGAGGTGGCCCGAGACACCCTGGACCGCATCACCGGCCAATGGGTCGACGCCCCGCAAGACGTGATCGCCGTGCCGGAGGAAACACCGGACGATGCGGATTCGATCGCGCGGGGGAATGAGTTGTTTCACGGCCCGATCGCCAATTGTGTCGGTTGCCATGGAAAACAAGGCGGTGGAGAAATCGTCACCTTCGACTTTGACGACTGGACGAAAGAATTTACCGAAGGCATCGCGGTCACGCCGACCGATCGAGAGGCGGTGCGGCCGTTCCGCAAAGCGGGCGCATTGCGACCGCGGCAGATTCGCCCCAGAAAGTTGACCGACGGTGTTTATCGCGGCGGCGGAGATCCCGAGACGCTGTACCGCCGGATTGTTGCCGGGATCGCCGGCACACCGATGGCCGGACGAAGCGTGTCGGATCAGCCGTCGGACAAAGAACTGACCAGCGACCAGGTTTGGGACATCGTGCATTACGTTCGGTCGCTTGATGAGGCAAAACCATGAGTCGTGACAGTTACCGCAGCGTCGGAGCCATCGTCGGTCTGGGGCTGGGGATCGCATTGATGGTGATGGCCGGGCAACGTGGGGTGTTGCCGGGAGCGATCTTTGGTGCCGGCGGGGCGCTGGCCGGCGGCATCCTCGGCGAGAAAATCCACGCGATGCGTCATGGAGGATAGCGGCTGGGGCCGTCGTGGGACGGGCTGTCAGCCTGTCGATCCCACCGTTGTCAGACCCGATTGAGAATTGATGAGCGAAAACGAATTCAGCGAAACGAATCACAGCCTCGCCGGAGAGCGGTCACCGTTGCTGCACCGCTTGGCGGTGTTGTCGGTGTGTCTGGTCTGGCCGTTGATTTGGGTCGGCGGTTTGGTGACCACGTACGACGCGGGGATGGCGGTTCCCGATTGGCCTGGGACTTACGGATACAACCTATTTTTGTACCCGCTGTCGACT
>NZ_JBFHKV010000185.1:0-10209 GCF_041595215.1 Stieleria sp.
ACTTTTTCTGGGAACCCACTGGCCGGCCGGGATCGATGTCGGCCCCCAGCTCAATGACAAGGTGAAGCACTTTGGCGGCTACTTCGGCCTGGCGATCCTGTGCTGCTACGTCACCCAGTCCCCCGGCAACGATCGACGCCGATCGGCGCGGCGTTTTCTGGGGGTGATCATCGTTTTGACGGCGTACGCCTGCATTGACGAACTGACGCAAGCGTTCTCGCCGGGCCGGCACCCCGACGTTTTTGATGCCCTGGCCGACGTGCTGGGGATTTTGACCGCCGTCGGCCTGTACCTCGCCGCCCGTCAAATCGTACGCCGATTCTGGTCCCCGCCGCTGCCCGCCGAAGCCATCGAATCTTGACCCGCCACGCAACGACAGGGCTGCAAGGACGCGACGTTACAGACCGCACAAATCGGGATCTCTGCCATCGGCATCCCCGGCGACATCTCCTCTTGCTCGATGCATTTTAGTTTCAACTTGGCGATGCGTTGACGCAGCAAACGGGAATGCTTCTCCATCTCGGCAAGCTGCGTCTCCAGCTTCTCCAATCGCCGCTCATCACTGACCCGCAAGATGCGTTCGGTCAAGTCGAACAGGATCAACACACGCAACGCCTTGATCGCCGTGCCCCGCAATCGATACGCGCGTGCCAGGTTTGACAGTTGCTGGATCCGCATCACATCGGCCAGACGAGTCGCCTTGGCCAAACTCAAGGTCCGCAGAAACGAAACCAGCGGCAGCAGGATGATCGCCAAATCAATCCAGTGCTCTTTGCAATACTCCAGTTTCTTCTCGGCGATCGACACCATCAGGATGAATTCGGCCGCGAACGCGAACCAAATCACTCCGGTCCCGCCGTGCAGCAGGATGCGCAACCAACGGTACGCGGCGACTTGATCTTTGAGAAAGAATTCGATGATCAAGATCGGCATGATCAGCAGCGCGACGACCATCATCGGAACGCTGAAATGGCGTTCCAGTTGGCGTTGCAATCGGCGGCCGCCACGACGCCACCCCAGCCCGGGTAACCAAATCCGTCCGTGCATTTCGGGGCTTCGGGCACACATCCGAAGCGCCGGACAGATGCAAAACAGCCCGCTGTGCAGATGGTGCCGCAAGTGCTCGCGGTCCCAGGGGCGTGTCACCCAGTGCACGATCGCTTCCCCGGCCACGACACACCAAATCCCCAGCATCACCAACAACACCGCTCCTTCCAACCCGTACGGCGCCACCACCGCCATCTCGGCCGCCTCTAAACTCTTCGCGTCGATCACTTGCGCGGCACGTTCCTGAAGCCCGGGAAGATCGACCCAAATCACCACCAGGACCGCCAGACAGACCAGGTAGATCAGCGCCAGCGAAAACATCAACACTTCGTTGCGTCCGGCGAACCATCGCAACCACACTTTGGTGTCGAAACGCTTTTTCATCTCGATCTCCTGATGGCGTGGACGATGCGTACGATCAATCGGTGGTCAATCCGCAACCTGAGGCCTGCCCCCCCGATGAGAGGATTTTAACAGACGAGATGGAGACGGGGTCAGATCGGAAAAGGGGTCAGGTAACGTTCAGTTAAACGTCGTTTCCTCTGGTTTGGGCCCCAGATGACCGCGATTGGGGCGCCCGTCGCAGCGCCGACCGACGTGAAGATCGAACGTCAACCCCGCCGCATGTTGACGATCGACGGGGTACACTCTGCGCATGAACGCTGAAAACCAGTCGCCCGATCCTTCGTCCCCGGTCACCTCTGACTCGCCCTGCATCGACCGCTGCGCAATCGACGCCTCACAGACCTGCCTGGGGTGCTTCCGCACGCTCGACGAAATCGCCCGCTGGTCTCTGATGACGGAAGACGAAAAACGGAACACCAATCTGCGCTGTCGAAACCGTCGCACCGCAACACGGGAAAACGGTTAATCAAGGCACAGTGGGGAATTCAGACAAGAAAATCGATGACAAGAAAATGTTCCTGTCACTCATTTTCTTGTCTACCTGCTTCCGCATCCCCTATTTTTCTGCCGGCTCCTTCCCCTGCTTCTCTTTCGCTTTCTCGTCCTTGATCACCAGCTTGGCCGGCAGCTCTTTGCCCTCTGGGATGAACTTCATTGAGATGGAGTTGACGCAGTGCCGGGTGTTCTTTGCGGTGAACTGTTCGCCCTCGAAAACGTGGCCGAGGTGCCCGCCGCAGTTGGCGCACAAGATCTCGGTCCGATAGCCATCGGCATCGGTTTCGCGCCGCACGGCGCCCTTGATCTCGTCATCAAAACTCGGCCAGCCGCAATGGCTTTCAAATTTATCGTCGCTGCGATACAGCTGGGCATTGCACTGGCGACAGATGTACGTGCCGGGGTCCTTCGTCATCGTGTAACCGCCCAGCCCCGGCCGCTCGGTGCCCTTGTCCAAAATCACAAAGGCGGCATTTCGATCGAGCGCGTTGTACTCGTCGACGAACTGCAATTTCTGCTTCGGTGCCGGTTTTTCGCTGGACTCTGTCACGGTTGTTTTTTCCGATTCGGGGGCATTCTCGTTGGACGATGTTTCTTCGCCTGATTCCTTCGCGGTTGGGTCGGCCGACTCGGTCGTGCTCTCTGCCGGAGACGAATCGCCGACCAAGACCACCGGCTCTGACGGATCGCTGGCGACGGACTGGGAGGCTAACGGCGCGTCGACGCAGCCGCACGCAAACGCCAACAGCAGACCGCCGATCAGCCCGCCACCGCCGGCTGAAGCCATTCCCGTGGATCCGTCGCAGTGACCGCGATTCTTCATATAGTTATTCACCGAACATCGTCTCCTTCAAGACTCGCCAAAAGTAAAGCATCACTCCCATGATACCCGTCAGGGCAACAAACAACCAAAGCATAAATGGCCCCAAGATCGCCAGATTGCCCAGGAACCACCCGTTGACGAGCCGATCCCACCCGAAAATCGACAACAACGTTCCGGCGCACAGATACGGGCCGAATGGAATTTCCGAGTTGCGGGTGATGATGAAATAGACCAGAACGATGGCGATCGCGGCAATCGGGGCCAGGAAGAACGACATCACGGCGCCTTGCCAGCCGATGAACGCGCCGATCATCGCCATCAGCGTGACGTCGCCAAACCCCATCGCCTCGCGACGCATCGCCAGGCTGCCGACGATCCGGATGGCCCACACCACGCCGCCGCCGACGCCCAGTCCGATCAACGCCGTCAACAACCCAATCCAAGCGTCTCCACCGATGCCGAAGACAATTCGAACGCCCACCGCACCGATCAACCACATCGCCAACAGGGCTTTCCACGGGTTGTAGGGCTTGTTGCGGACCAGCGAGGCGAAGAAATATTCGAACGCTTTGAGCGGCCCGCGACGCAGAATCAATCGGCGATTGGACAACGCAAAACACCACATCGTCCAAATCCCCACACCCGTCCACCAGCCCGTCGGACCGGTCCACTTCGGAGCCTCCGCCGGCGCCGGCAAATAAAACGCGATCGGAACCAACACGCCGTTCAAATCCAGCGCCGGCAGAAAGGATTCGGTCATCGTCACACAGGCCACAACCAGAGCAATCAACGTGCCCGGAATCGTGATCTCGTCGGGGATCGTCTGCTCGTCGAAATCGATAAACGTCGCCGCGACCATCAACGAGATCATGATCAGGTGCGACACAAACACGATCGTCATCCAAGGCTGAACCCCGGCGATCACCACCGGCACACGATCCGCCGGCGGCAGCAACTGTCCCGTTTGCGTGACGAACCAGTAATACAGCGGAATCCCGATCGCCATCGCCAGCTCGATCAACATCGGACGGATCCAAAACCCGCTGCCGTGAATCGATGCTTCGCGACGCAACCCCAGCCAACCGAGGATCGGAATGCGATCCGACGACTTGCGGGGCGGAGCCGTTTCGTCAGCCGGCACCCAAGGCCCGATCAAACGAGCTTCCCAGGCCAATCGATAAATCGCCCAATTGGCAAGCACACCGATCGCGAGCCCCAGCAGGGCAAGCAACACCAATCGCAATTCGATCGGTAGCGTTATCCAAAATGCGATCAAAGAATCAGTCTCATCAGGAGGTCCGTAGATCCGGGGCACGACGTGTTCGCCGCCGAGGACGGATGGTCTACATTGTTGAATGTATCCGTCCCCGGGTGAACCCCAGTAACCGCTGCGAACTGGCAACCGCTGCGCCCCCGGCAACCGACTCCATCCTCTCGTCCCTTCTATGACCGCCCCTGAAACGCTCCGGTTCGAAAACCACAAACTGATCCTGATCGACCAGACCAAACTGCCCGGCGAATTGGCCGAACTGGTCTGCACCACGGTCGAACAAACCCACGACGCGATCCGTCGACTGGTCGTCCGCGGTGCCCCCGCGATCGGCATCGCCGCCGCCTATGGGGTCTGCCTGGCTGCCGACGATCCGGACGACCGTGAGTCGAATGACGAATCCGAATCGGACCCGCAATCGCGCTACATCCACGCGATCGAATACCTGGCGACCAGCCGCCCGACCGCGGTCAATTTGTTCTGGGCCCTGGACCGGATGCGCGGCGTCGTTGAATCGACGTCAGTGGAAAACCTCAAAGACGCGTTGGTCGCCGAAGCGAAACGGATCCACGACGAAGACCGCCAGATGTGCCACGCGATCGGACGCAACGGGGCGCCGCTGCTATCCGGAATCGACACGGTGCTGACCCACTGCAACGCCGGCGGACTAGCCACATCGACCTGGGGGACGGCGCTGGCGCCGATCTATCACTTGCACCAGACCGGACAGGCGCCCAAAGTCCTCGCCGACGAAACGCGTCCGTTGCTGCAAGGCGGACGGTTGACCGCTTGGGAACTGTCGCAAGCCGGCGTCGACGTCACCGTGATCACCGATTCGATGTCGGGTTCCTTGATGCGACAAGGCGTGATCCAAGCCGTCATCGTCGGCGCCGATCGGATCACCGCGCGGGGCGACGTGGCCAACAAGATCGGAACCTACCCCGTCGCCGTGCTGGCCCGATATCACGGGCTGCCGTTCTACGTCGCCGCCCCGACCAACACGTTCGATCTAGAACTCGATTGCGGCGATGACATCCCGATCGAGCAGCGTGGTCGCGATGAAGTCGCCGCACCGCACGGGGTCGGCATCGTTCCCGACGCGGCCAAGGTGCTCAACCCCGCCTTCGACGTCACGCCCGCCGAGCTGGTCACTGCGATCATCACCGAGCGCGGCGTGATCCAACAACCGACCAGCGAATCGATCGCAAGGCACTTCGCCGAAAAGTGCTCGGGCCACATTTAATTTTGGGGTAGAGGAACCCACGGATGACGGGCAGCAAATAATCCGTGGGTTCGCGCTGCCATCCGTGGGCCCACGAATCGTTCCCTCGTTCCGCAAGCGATCGCCTGACCTTTTTCCGCTCGACAAACGCAACCTGAATCGAAACGTTGACCGAGCGGCGGTTTTCAGCCTGCTACTCCGGCACGGTCACGGTTTCGCCGCCGGCTCGCGTGGAAAGATTCCGCCAGAGGTCCAAATTGATCGAATCGGTGATGAATCGCACCGAGCCGTCCATCATCGTGACGTTCACACCGCCCTGGTGGTAGCTGCGGCTGGTCACGGCCGCCTGAGTCAGCGCGGTCGTGTCCTTGCCCTCGCGGATGTTCGTGAAGTCGACGTCAAACTCACGACCACTGACCTCGCAAATCACTTTGCGGTTGGGTGAAAACGTGGTGGTGAATCCCGATTGGTGAACACGACCGTCGACCCATTCGGTGTGGCCGGTGTCGGTCTTAAAGCTGCCGCCCAGGGCGCAGATTTCGGTGGGTTCCAGCGGCGTCGGGATCGTCCCTTCGATTTCCACGTCACGGTAGTACGGCGTTCTGGCTTTGACTTCGCCGAACCCGAGCGTGTTGCTCAGCCCATCCAACACATCGCGGAATCGCGACGCACGCCCGGCGACAAACGATCCGGGACCGGTTTCGTTCGTGTTGGGGTTGAACACAAACCACGGCCCGGCGTTGTAGCCGTAGCTGAGTGGATAGTGATACGGGTTGCCGTCGTCATCGTTGCGTTCAAAGTCGTTGATGTCGCTGGGGCACAAGTAAACCGGAACGCGAAAACTGGAAACCTTGATCGACTCGCCGTCCACCGTGATCCGGGCCGCCCCATAGCCGGCACCGAAATCGATCGCCGATGCCAAGGCGACGTTTTCGACGTAGGGCAAAATTCTCGCTTGCGTCGACCAGCCGTCGCCGGTCATCGCCGGTCGCGTCCACGCCGGGGGCAAGCGTTTGGTGGCCGATTCATAATTGTGAACCGCCAAAATCATCTGCTTCATGTTGTTGGTGCAACTCATGCGTCGCGCCGCTTCGCGAGCCGCCTGAACGGCCGGCAACAACAATCCGACCAGAATACCGATGATCGCGATCACGACCAGCAACTCCACCAAGGTGAAGGCGTTTCGTCGTGGCCGGCTGGTGGTCGACAGCGACATGCAACGCAGCGAAATCAAACGGGGCTGGGCAGGCATGATGGAGTATCTCCTCGGATCTGTTCCGTCCCTGGGTGGACGGTCCGGTTGTGCGGGTGAAAGGTAGGGCTGCCGTGCCGATCGCGGCACTAACGCTAATGAGAATTGTTCTCGACAAGTATTCTGCGAAGCCGAGATCTTTTTTGCAAGTGGTGTAGCGAAAAAAGATCAGAGCGGGAAATCAGCGGCCTTTTCCGGCTCTCAGGACGCCGCGAGGCGGCTAACCATTGAGTGGATCTCCAGCAATTCAACGCCGCTCTGTCAGCCCGACGGGCATGCGAGTGGCACCGCCCGGCCCCTTACTCACGCGCGGGGGCTTCGATCGACAGCCCGCTCGGCGGGGTTTGCGAAGAACCACCCCCCCTCCAACAGAAACGGCCCCCACGCCATTGGACCGATTTTTTTTTCCCGTTCCATCACGCCCAGCGGGGCCAGATCGCGGTCGAAATCACGTTTGGCCAACGTCAGCGTGATGACCAGCGGGACCGCAACCAGGCACAAACGAATCGCCCCGACGATCCAAGGCCGTTGGTGTTTCAGTGGCGCGATCTCCGTCACCCAGCACAGCAGGGGCGCCAGACAGATCGCCACGGCGCGGCCGCCAGAGACGCGTCCGAAAAAGTGGCCGATGAACAACACGCCGAACAAGCCGATCACGCCGACGGCAATCAATACCGGCGGCACCCCAGACGGCGCTTCGCCGGACGCCCCACGTCGACGGCCGGCCATCACCCAGACCACCGTCGCGGTCCCCAGCAACGCGGCGACCATCGGCATCGCCGCCTCGCCGCCTTTTAAGTAACCCGCCATCATCACCGTCGCAGCGGCCGATCCAATGGCCAGTCCGAGACTCAGTGGGATCGAAATCCCGGGGCGTCGACTCCCCAATGCGAACATCAGCCCCCAGCAGCTTGCCAACATCGCCCAGCAGACGCCGAACGAGATCGCGGCTTGCCAGGCGGTCCATGACTCGGGATCGCTCACGTACACCGAACCGTGCAGCAGGATGCGTGGGGTCAGCAAGATCAAACCGATCCGCAACCCCCACGCAAACCGATTTGCGACCGCGGGCAACGCGGCGATCCCTTCGATCAACAGCGTCGCGGGAAGGACGACCAGCAACAACCGATCCAGACCGCTGGACGGCGGCACCGCTACGTGCAGGTCTTCGACCCGCAGCCCCACCAACAATCCGGCAGCGACCGCGATGCCACATGCCGCGTTCAGCCAAGCGACCGTCGGTGACCGGCGCAGCCAAAGCAGCACCACGACGATCGCGGCGGCGGCGACCGCAGCGGACGCGGTCGCCTGGACATACAGCAGCGGATCCGGCATCCGTTACTCGCGAACGCCTTCGCAATCGATCATGATCAACGCCGTGTCGCCGATCGGACCGATTGCCCGCTTATCGAAGCCGTAATCGCTTCGTTTGAGCGCAAGCTCGGTGGAGAAGGCGACGCGTTTGACCTTCTTGAAATCGTGTTCCTTGCCGCCCATCAGCACGAGCGTGATCTTGTTGGTCGTTCCGTGCATCGTGAAGTCGCCGGTCACTTCGTAACCACCGTCGATCGGCTTGACGCTCGTACTGCGGAACTCGATCGTCGGAAACTGCTTGGTGTCAAAGTAGTCGGGCTGACGCAGGTGTTCGTCGCGGGCCTTGTTGGCCGTGTCGATGCTATCGGCTTTGATCGTCAACGAAAACGTCGACTTCGACGGATCGTCGCGGTCCAACGAAAACGTGCCGGAGACATCATTGAATCGGCCATGGATCCAACTGATGTCCAAGTGCCGAGCCTTGAAACTGACCGAGGAGTGCACTCCGTCGTATTCGTAAACGTCGGCCGCCGAAACCGACACTCCGCCGGCTGCCGACAGGGCGCCCAGCAGGAGAGCCAAAACCAAACTCGTACAGTGATGTCGCATCAGTCATTCTTCAAAATTGGAATCGAAATCAGTTGACGAGTCGCACGCGCCACTCGCCCAGTCGGAACTGTATACCAAAACCCACACCGATTCGGTTGCGGGCGATTCGGCTGCAGGCGATTCGATCGCAAGTGGCGCAGCGGCAGAAACTGTGCCCATGCCCCCAAGAGACACGATCCGGTCGCCGGGCCATGCTCGGCCCGTAGACGCCCAGCCGATTGACGGACACCCGCCGACCATTGACGGTCACCCGCCGGCGTCAACAAGCCGCCCTGCGACGGCCACGTTTCGCTGCTTTCGCTCGCTGTAACAAAAATTATCTGTCCAGTGGACAGAATGTCGCAACTTGCCGGTGAGTTCGTTATAGTTAATGCAGGGGGCGTGCAGCGGATGAACTGCTCGGCGGCTGATGGCGCGTGATTTCGCCCCGTTATTCGATTGAGGAGGAGCCACGGCGCGAGGAAGGGGTTTCGGGTTCGGAAAGGGCGGTTACCAACCCGAGCGACGATCGAGGACTTTTTACAAACTTATCTAATCTGCGAGAGGCTTGAAATGAACGAAGTGAAAGTGGCTCAGGATTTCATGCGTCGCAAATTGGTGACGCTCTCCCCGCACACCAAAGTGCTTGACGGTGTGGCCCGACTGTTGCGCGACAACATCTCCGGTGCGCCGGTGGTGGACGATCAGAACCAATACGTCGGCGTGTTCAGCGAAAAGGCCTGCATGAAGGCGCTCAGCGGTTCGGTGGCCGCCGCGATCGAACTGGGGATCAGCGCGCCCAAGGTCCGCGAGTTCATGAAACGTGATTTGATCACGCTTTCACAAGATGACGACGTCTTTCGTTCGATCGATCACATTCTCAGCAAACGCATATCCGGTGCACCGGTCGTCGACGCCAAGGGAAATTTCTTAGGCATCTTCTCCGAGAAGACGGCGATGCGAGTGTTGGTCGCGGCGCTCTACGACCAAGTGCCGGGCACCAATGTGGGTTCCTACATGAACCTGGATCGCAATCGAATCATCGACGAAAACGATTGCCTGCATGACGTCGCGCGAAAGTTCGAAGAAACGCCGTATCGCCGACTGCCGATTCTCCACGGTGAAAAGCTCGCCGGTCAGGTCAGCCGACGTGACGTGCTGCGCGCCCAACATCGCATCGCCCTGGAGGTCGCTGATCGCGTCCGCCGCAACGGTGCATCAGGCTCCATCGCCGAGTCGGCCAAGGACCACGAGGTCGGCGAGTTTGCCGACACCGCGGCGCTGACACTGGGCCCCAACGCGGACATCCTGCAAATCGCTCAGCTGTTCTTGAACTCGCCCTACCGACGGGTTCCGATCGTCAGCGGAGGCAAACTGGTCGGCCAGATCAGTCGACGCGACTTGTTGGAAGCCGCCGCCGATCTGTTGCGTCCCGACCCCGCACGGCACCAAGCGAGCCCGCTCTACTTGAGCCCCCTGGCCGACTCGCTACCGCCATCGATGCGCTGACCAGAATCGATTCGCTGCGCCCCCGCCGGGCAACGCTGTGAAGCATTTTTTTGCGGCAGGGCGCAAGCCCTCCGGTCTATCAACGCTAATACCGGACGGCTCGCGCCGTTCCGCTAACACCGTGAGTGTTTCTTGTTAGCGGCAGGGCGCGAGCCCTCCGGTCTTTCAACGCCAATACCGGACGGCTCGCGCCGTTCCGCTAACACCGTGAGTGTTTCTTGTTAGCGGTAGGGCGCGAGCCCTCCGGTCTTTCAACGCTGATACCGGACGGCTCGCGCCGTTCC
>NZ_JBFHKV010000186.1:0-10168 GCF_041595215.1 Stieleria sp.
AGTTGCGATGACGACAGGGTGTTCCAAACGTCGTAGTCATGATGCTCCAGAGGACGCCGCGAAATGGCCGGTCGCTCGGCGGAGACCGGACGGGGCGCGGGCGACAACCCGAGAAAGGCGATCCAGCAGCAGAGGAAGATCTGACGTGGTGTTCGGAGCGTGGCAGACAAAGCCGTCTTGGCGAGATTCATGGTCGGTCGAGGCTGTGGATTGGGCAGTATCAAATACCATCGCAATCAGCCTAATCGGAGACTCGACGACAAGGTGCGTGGCGGCCGGGAAAGACGGCCGATCACAGCAAAAATCGTCAACGCGCCGTCGACCAAGATCAAACGGAAGCCCTCACACCCGCCCGGGTCGGCGTTTCCGCCAGGATTTTTAGCACGGCGGTGTCGGAGAGGACTTCCCGGATGGCGTATCCGAACACAAACACTTCCTGGCAACGTGGGCAGCGAATCGTTTTTCCGATCAATGTGACGTCACCGCGGAGCCGGTGCCCACGCGGACATTGGCAGAGCATTCGTTCGTTTTTCCCGTCCATCACCTGACTCCCGCTGAACAAACCGTCACATGGGTGCTCGTGCCGCCAATTGACTCGACTCCAATTAACTCGACCGGCCCCAAGAGAAGAGACGCACGGCGGGAGGATTTATTTGGGCGTTTTTGAGATTTTCCGAAATCGCCGCCGACATCCGACAAACTCCGGTTGCCCCCTGGACCAGCATGTTGACCGGAATCAACAATTCAACGGTCAAGTCTCCGCAGTCCGCTGATCCACGTACCGGCATGCCACAATGAGTCGTCCCAATCGCAAAGTGGTGATCGTCGGGGGCGGCTTCGCGGGAATCGAGGCGGCCAAGCGGTTGGGGAAATGTGATTGTGTGGATGTCATCATGATCGACAAGAGCAATCACCATGTGTTTCAGCCCTTGCTGTACCAGGTTGCCATGGCGGGACTGGATCCATCGGACATTGCATCACCGATTCGTTCGATGTTGTCGCCCTTTCGCAACGTCCGCACCTTGCTGGGAAACGTCACGGGCGTGGACGTCGAGCGGCGGCTGGTGTACAGCGACGCGGGCAAGTTCGAATTCGATTATCTGGTCGTCGCATGCGGTGCCGTGCACAGTTACTTCGGCAATGACCAGTGGGAGCAGCACGCACCGGGATTGAAATCGCTTCCCCAAGCGACGGAGATCCGCCGTCGTGTGTTGCTCGCCTTTGAGCAGGCCGAGCGGACCGATGATCCGACCGAGCAGGACCACTGGATGACCTTCGTCATCGTCGGCGGCGGGCCGACGGGTGTTGAATTGGCCGGCGCGATTGCCGAAATGGCTCGCTACACACTCAAGCGTGACTTTCGGTCGATCGATGCGAGTTTGGCACGCGTGATCCTGGTCCAGGCGGGCGAGAGGATCTTGGAGCAGTTCCCCGACGATCTGTCCGAGTACAGCAAGCAGGCGCTGGAAAGCATCGGTGTGGAAGTCCGCTTGGGAGACCAAGTCACCGAGGTGACCGACCGCGGAGTTCAAATCGGTGATCATTTTTTGCAGGCCAGGACCGTGATCTGGGCGGCCGGCGTTCAGGCGAGCCCGCTGGGTCAATCGCTCGGCGTGCCGACCGATCGAAGCGGCCGGGTTGTGGTCGAACCCGATTTATCGATCCCGGGCAAACGGAACATCTTCGTCGCCGGCGATATGGCGTCAGTCAAGGACGAAGACGGCAAGGGGTTGCCCGGATTGGCGCCGGTTGCGATACAACAAGGCCGCTACCTTGGTGAACTGATCAGCCGCGAAGCCCAGTGCTTTGTGATCGATCGTCCCGCGCCTGAGCGGTCTCGGTTCAAGTACCTTGATAAAGGCCAGATGGCAACGATCGGTCGACGCCGCGCGGTCGCACAGAGTGGACGATTCAAGCTGACCGGGCGGCTGGCTTGGATGGCCTGGCTGTTGATCCACATCGCTTACTTGAACGGATTTCGCAATCGGACGTTCGTTTTCCTTTCCTGGGCGTGGTCCTACCTGACGTTCGCACGCGGGGCACGCCTGATCGTCCCCAAAAACTGGCGGATCACAAAAACATCCGGCCCGGCGAAGACACGGGGATGAGTGTTGGTGTGCAGGCTTCAGTCGACCATTGTCGCTGCGTCGCAGCGACCGGGAATCGCCTGAAGGCTAAACACCAACGTTTGCTGACCCCCTTTTTCGCTCCGAATCGGCCGGCGATGTCAGGATTCAACGATTCGGGCATCGATCTTGCACTTACGTCGGCTTGTTCGGCGCGCGGGTGCAGCCGATGACTTTGCCCATGCCACCGGAACATGCGGTCGTCCCGGGTGCCGGGTTGGTGCACACTTCCGCAACGATCGTGACGCACCCGCACACAATTGACGCCCGCCTGGTCTCCGCTCGGCCAGCAGCAAGATTTTTCCAGGGTGGGCGAAACCTTACGACACGAGGAGAAGCGAATGGGATTTCGTGGCGAATTAGACCAGGACACCGTTGGGAACCTTCCCCTGCGGGACGCAATTGCCGTGCAGCATGACACCACGGCCCTGGACGCGGTCAAATTGATGCGCGAAAAGTCACTCGGATGTGCGGTCATCGTCGACCAGGGCGGCACCCCGACGGGGCTGTTCAACGAACAGTCGCTCGTCGACATGCTCGCGCGAGATCTCTCGCTTGCCGATCATGTGGTGGGCGATTTTACCGACGCCGGTTTGCTGGTGGTCCGATCGAGCGATCCGATCTCACGCGTCTGGGACGCCGTGGAACGCGACGGACTGCGGTTTGTCCTAGTGACCGATGAAGAGGGCAAATTGATCGGAGTGACCGGACAACGTGGCATCGCGGAGTACCTCGCCGAGCGTTTCCCGCAACAGGTCTTGGTGCAACGACTCGGCAATACACCTTGGATGCAGCAACGCGAAGGAGCATGACACAGTGAACGGTACGCCCCAATCGGATCCCGACGACTTCAAAGATCCGCTCAACAATTACGAACCGACGCAATACGCCAGCGAGTTGCATCGCGTGTTGGCTGAAGAGGCGATCGATGACATGCAATCGACGCCCAGCGCTCAGGTAACGGTCGACACCTCGATTCGCGGGGCGACTGAGATGCTGAGTGAACTGAAGGTCTCCAGTTTGCTGGTCGTCAAAGGCGAAACGTTGGTCGGAATCTTCACCGAGCGTGACGTTCTGGAAAAGGTCGCCGAGAATTATGCTGCACTGGCCGATCAACCCGTCGGTGAAGTGATGTCAGCCGATCCGACGGTGGTTTACGAAACGGACCCGGTGGGGATGGCGTTGGCGGGAATCGCCGTTGCCGGACACCGCCACGTCCCTGTCTTGAAAGTCGATGGGACGGTGATGGGAATCGTCAGCCCGAAACGCGTCCTGCGTCATCTCAGTCCGTACTTAGATTGACCAACCAATCACGCACATCTAATGATGTGGCCATTCTTGGTATTCAAATAACTTTGTTGTTCGAAGACGCCAAAGTCATCGGTCTGACTGAAAGCTGTTTCCAAATCGCTCCAGTTGACTTCTAGTTTCCTAAGTGGTGGATCTGACATGGGGCGGCGAGCATGCTATGGCGTGGCGATGCAGTAAAGTTTCGAGGCGGTGCGGAAGTAGACGGCGGCGTCGGCGATCGCCGGCGTCGACCAAGTCATTTCGTTGATCTCGTTGGTGCCGAGCACGTTCAACTCGTCGCCTGTCGCCAACACGTACGTCGTTCCGCTGGTGTCAACACAGTACACCCGATCTGAATCGGTCCAAGGGGATGACCAAAACGCTCGGGCTCGGGGCACGCGGGAGCGATACACGGTGCTGCCCGTCTCGGCATCGACACAGTGGATCACTCCGCTGCGTCGTTCCAGCAGGTACAGCTTTCCGTTGCAGTAGGCTGGCGACGCCATTTGAATACCCGATCGCTCAATTTTCCAGGCCACATGCTCGGTTTGTGACTGGCCGGCGGGCGGGGTGATGTCGCCGCTGCCGCCCGGCTTGATCGCGAACAGGAATCCGCCGCCGTCGTCGGCACCACCCCGGTTGCGGTATTCCGTTCCGACGTACAGTCGATCGCCGACGGCCAAGGGGGTCGCCGAGCTGCGGCCTTTCTCCATGTCCAGCTTCCACAACAGCGTTCCCGTTTGGGGATCGTACGATCGGTAGTGCATGCCGCCGACGATCAGCTCGTCGCGCCGGCTGTTGCTCCAGAGGATCGGAGAGCTGTATTGCGACTTCTCGTCGCGATCGACCCGCCAGACTTCGTCGCCCGTTTCGGCATCGATCGCGACCAGAAACGATTGCTGTTCGTTGTCCACCTGCAGAAACAGCTTGTCGTCGAACAACACCGGCGAGCTGGACGTTCCCCAACCGGCCCGCATCGGGTAGCTGCCCAAGTCTTTTTCCCAAACCTTGTTGCCCGCCATGTCAAAACAATACAGCCCGGTCATGCCGAAGTAGGCATAGACGTGCCGGCCATCGGTCGCCGGTGTCTCCGTGGCATAGGTGTTCGAGCTGTGCCGGCCCATCGTCGGTCGGCCCTCGCGGGCGGTTTGTCGCCAAATCTCTTTCCCGGTCGTGGCGTCCAGACAGATCACCTGCCAGCGATACGTCACGCGGGTCAAGTCGTCACGGCGGCTGCCCCCGCCACCGCTGTATTCTTCCGGTCCGGAGGATGCGGATTCGGTCACCGGAACGGCCGCGGTCAAGAACACTTGATTCTCCCACACCACCGGGCAGGACCAGCCCTCACCGGGTACCTCGACCGACCAGCGAACGTTCTCCGTTTCGCTCCAGCGTTGGGGATGCTGCGTGCGGGCGATCCCGTCCATTTGGTCCCCCCGAAACTGCGACCACCGGTCGGCGGACGCGGGGTTGCAAAGTGTGGTCGCCGTAAAGATCGTCAGGCAGCCGATCACGAGTTTTGTCGCAGGTGTCATGTTTGAGCACATTCCGTCTTTCCATTCCAACAGCGGTTTCGATGCAAGAGTCTGCAAGTGTAGAGCATCGTCCAGCCATGGTCCCCTGTGGTATCCAATTCTAGAAGGTGCATGCAAACTTAAAAATGTGCATGATCCATCTCGTCAGAGGGGCTCTTTCGGTATGGTGAAGGCCCGAAGGCTCGCGCCAAACGGCTCAATGATTCGCGCAGCCATGGTCTCGATAATTCCGACGGAGCCCCCCCATGCCAAACCCCGCCAAAAGCCTCGCGTTGGTCATCCCGCTGGCCGTTGCGATGACATGGGTGGTCGGTCGCGAACCGGAATCCGGCACGCTGCCGCCTTCGACCCTCAACGCGGATGAGGAGATTTTGTTCTATCCGACCTACGGGCGCTTTGACGAACAAGCTCAGGTGTGGCGGTTTGACGTGCACGGCAAGGTGTTCGAGCCCGAAGACGGATCGTTCAAGCGGGCGTTGCTGATTGCGACGCTGAAATCCTCGATGCGTGGCAATGTTGAGATCGACAAGGATGCGTTTCTGTCCGATCGAATCCGACCGTTTCTGGTGGACAATGAACGCGGCAAATCCGTCACCATCGACGTCGCCGGAAATCAATTTGCCGCGGGCGTCTCCGCTGCCAATGGTCATTTTCGTCGTTCCTTGGTCTCCGACGCCGCCGGGTTGGGTGTCGGTCCACAAGACATCGGCGCGCCGCAAAGCCGGGTGTTGACCTTCACTGCGGTTTTGCCTTCCCGTGATTCCAGGTCGTTTGACGGACGCATCCATTTGATCGCCCCACGTGGTGTTTCGCTGATCTCCGACATCGACGACACGATCAAACATTCCCAGGTGACCGACCGGTCGGAATTGTTGCAAAACACGTTCACGCGCGCCTTTCGAGCGGTGGACGGCATGCCCGAACTGTACGCGGATTTGGCTGACGTCGGCGTTGCGTTTCACTATGTCTCGGGCAGCCCCTGGCAACTGTATCCACCGTTGCAAGCGTTCTTCTCGGATCAGGGATTCCCGCAAGGTACCTATCACCTCAAGTACTTTCGGTTGACCGATTCGAGCGGACTCGGATTGCTTTCCTCCCAGCGGGCCACCAAACTCGCCGCGATCGAGCCGCTGTTGGATTCGTTTCCGGATCGCCGATTCATTCTGCTCGGCGACAGCGGGGAACACGACCCGGAGATCTACGGTCAACTGGCGCGCGATTACCCGGACCAGATCGCCGGGATCTTCATCCGCAATGTCACGGCGTCTGACCGGATGGACGGACGGTTTCAGACGGCGTTTGAGCAAGTGCCTGCGGATCGCTGGCGATTATTTGACGATGCCTCGCAGATCCGTGACGTGGTCGTTGATTTGGCCGAGTGAGTCCGTCAAGGAACGCAGCGTGTCAAAACTTTTCGTTCCGTCGGAGGCGTTGACAAGCGATGCGTTGCTTTGGGTGTTCCATCGCTTGATATACTTGAGTGACGCCCCGATCGGATGGGGCGACCGCAACCAAGCAATTGATGTCTTTAGCGAGTGAATGGCCATGAAATGTCCGCGCGATGGAGCCACATTGGCGAGTGAGACCTATGAAGCAGATGTCGTCGTGGATCGCTGTCCCGTGTGCCGGGGAATTTGGCTTGATTCGGGCGAATTGAAGACGATCCAAGAAACGATCGAGCACGATTATTCGCAGCAATTGCAACGTATCAATGTCGTCGCTCGAGCCTATGAACTGGCACGACAAAAGTCTCAGCCGGACATTCGTTGTCCGAAGTGCCAGGGCGAACTGCATCCGCGCGAATACGCTTACTGTTCACAGATCTTGATTGATCGCTGTGCCGAGTGTGGCGGCGTTTGGCTTGACGCCGGCGAACTGGTGGCTTTGGAACAGTTTTTCGAACAAGCCGCTGCCGAGGAAAAAGCAGAGCGGGAAACCGAGGCGCGCGGGAAGGACCAGGGGCTTCAACGCGGATTCATTGCCAGCTTGTGGCAACGACTTTCGTGAACCCTCACTCGGTCAAAGACAACCGTTCGCATCGGCGTCCCTTTCGAAACGCGATGAAAAAGTTCACAGCGGCCGGTCCGCCGGTGGCACAGTTCTTGCATCGGGACAAACGCATAGATCACCTTCCGTTTTCAAGGTGATCCGCGGACGAGGCGTTAGCGGAGTGTCGCGTTTGTCGTGAAGCGGATTCGACGCTCAAGTGGGGCGGCGTCTTCTTTTTGGCGCAAGGACCCGGTTGACGCCTGAGTCGGGCATTCGTTTCTGATAGATTCTCCCTTACTGTTGGCGCAAAGAATTGCCCGCTTTCAGTTTATCACTCGACCTAGCGCGAGCACGCTCGCTGTCTGACCGTGTCACGAAGGAACACACACCATGTTGGAATTCATTGTTTTCGTCGCAGTCACCGTTCTGATCGCAGCTTTGTTTCGGACGTGCACCAGTGACACACACTTTCGCACGCTTTTCCGCACACTCCTTGTCGTCGGCGCACTGTCGTTGGCGCTCTCGCCGATGACGGCGTTGGCATTTCAAGACACCGGCGATGTCGTCGCCCCCACGGAAACGACGACAGCCGGCGTGGCCATCCCATGGATTTCCTACTTGATTCCCCTGCTCGGTGTGGCCGGACTCGTCTTCACCTATTGGAAAACCACCTGGGTTTCGAAACAGGAAGTCGGGGGAGAAAAGATGGCACGCATCGCGGCCAACATCTCCGAAGGGGCGATGTCGTTTTTGAAGGCGGAGTATTCGATCTTGGCAGTGTTCGTCATCGGGGTGGCCATCTTGCTGGGATACGCCGGCAGCACCCAAGGCGAATCTTCGTCACCGTTGGTCGCGCTCTCGTTCGCCTCCGGCGCGATCTGTTCGGCATTGGCGGGATTCATCGGCATGATCGTGGCCACCAAAGCCAACGTGCGAACGACCAACGCGGCGCGAACCAGCCTTGGCAAGGCCCTGGAAGTCGCTTTTGCCGGCGGCAGCGTGATGGGCATGGGCGTCGTCGGGCTGGGCGTACTGGGCTTGAGCATCTTGTTTGTGGTTTACGCCAACCTGTTTGGCCTGGACACCCAAGCCAGTCTCACCCGCGTGATCACGGTGCTGACCGGATTCTCCTTCGGTGCGTCCTCGATCGCATTGTTTGCCCGGGTCGGCGGCGGGATTTATACGAAAGCCGCCGACGTCGGTGCGGACTTGGTCGGCAAGGTTGAAGCGGGGATTCCCGAAGACCACCCGTTGAACCCGGCCACGATCGCGGACAACGTCGGCGACAATGTCGGTGACGTGGCCGGCATGGGGGCGGACCTGTTTGAGTCCTACGTCGGATCGATCATCGGCACGATGGTATTGGGCGGTGCGTTTTTTACCGTCTTCAACCAAGCAGGCCTGGATGATTTCGGCGGGCTGTCGGCCGTTCTGTTGCCGCTGGTGCTCGCCGGCGTCGGGATCCTGACTTCAATCGTCGGTACGTTTTTCGTCAAAGTGAAAGAAGGCGGCAATCCGCACCACGCATTGAATTACGGAGAATTTGGTTCCGCTGCCATCCTGTTGCTGCTGACGTATGTGATCATCAAGTTCATGCTGCCGGCCACCTGGACCGTCGGTGAAGGTGCCGGCGCGTTTGTTTACACCAGCAGCGGTGTGTTCTTTGCCATTTTGTTTGGTTTGGCCGCGGGGCTGGGCATCGGAAAGATCACGGAGTATTACACCGGCACGGGCACGGGGCCGGTCATCTCGATCGTTCGTCAGTCGGTCACCGGGCCGGCGACCACCATCATTTCCGGGTTGGGTGTGGGCATGATCTCGACCGCGATTCCGATTCTGATCATCGCCGCCGCTATCATCGGTGCGTATTCGATGGCCGGCCTGTACGGGATCGCAATCGCCGCGGTCGGCATGCTTTCCAACACCGGCATCCAATTGGCCGTCGATGCTTACGGACCGATTTCGGACAACGCCGGTGGGATTGCGGAAATGGCAGAACTGCCCGCCGAAGTTCGGGGCCGCACTGATAAACTGGACGCGGTCGGCAACACCACAGCGGCGATCGGCAAGGGATTCGCGATCGGCTCGGCCGCGCTGACCGCGCTGGCGCTGTTCGCCGCCTTCATCACCGCCTACAACGCCTCCCACGCCGAAACGCCGATCGTCGCGATCAGTATTACCAATCCGTTCGTCATGGCGTCATTGTTTGTCGGTGGGATGTTGCCGTTCTTGTTCTCGGCGCTGTCGATGAATGCCGTCGGCCGGGCCGCGATGCGGATGATCGAAGAGGTTCGCCGACAATTCAAGGACATCCCTGAGTTGAAGGCGGCGTTGAAGGTGATGAATGACAACGACGGGAAAGACTTCGAAGCGTGGTCGCAAGCCGACCAGGAGACGTTCCAAGCAGCCGATGGCAAGGCGGAATATGGCAAGTGCGTCGCGATCTCCACGCGGGCTTCGATTCGCGAAATGATCGTTCCCGGATTGGTCGCCGTCTTGGTCCCCGTCGGTTTCGGTTTCGTACCCAAACTGGCTGGTCTGCCGGGAAACACCAACGCCTTGATGCTGGGCGGGTTGCTGGCCGGGGTGACCGTCAGCGGCGTCTTGATGGCGCTGTTCCAATCCAACGCCGGTGGCGCCTGGGACAATGCCAAGAAGATGATCGAGGAAGGTTACGAAGTGAACGGCCAGATGTTGGTCAAAGGCAGCGAAGCCCACAAGGCAGCCGTCGTCGGTGACACCGTCGGCGACCCGTTCAAAGACACCTCGGGACCTTCGTTGAACATCCTGCTGAAACTGATGAGCGTCGTCGCCCTCGTGATCGCGTCGCTGATCTAAAGTGGGGTAAGCATCCTGCTTGCCAGCGTCGCCGGATCGGGACGTGAAAGGGGTGACTGACCAACTCCTTTGCTGGAAAAGCAAATCGGTGTACACCGCAGAGCGGTGGTACAACCAAGCCCGGGGTCGCGAAGCGCACCCCGTGTGGTAGCTTCCTTTTGATTTCGTCACCGCTCGGCCTCGCTTCAGCTGTGACAGGATGCGTCGGAGGAACCTGGACGGACGGAAGATTGCAAATTGAAAATCGAGAATTGAAAAATGCAAATTTGCAATTGGAAGTTTTCATTTTGCAATTTTCAATCTCTTGCACCGTGTCCTGCAACGGGGAAACGGGTGCCGGACATTTCTGGAATGAAACCAGCGCAAAGGAATAAGGTCGTCAACCCCGAA
>NZ_JBFHKV010000187.1:0-10167 GCF_041595215.1 Stieleria sp.
GATCCCATCGGACATGTGAGACAAGACCGCGCCGGTGCGTGTCGATTCAGAATGCAGCTTTCGAAATCGCGCGTTCCAAGTCTCCGCACTCATGCGTTGTTTCTCGTAGGCGTTCTCCGCGTTCTCCCAACGAAGCAGGTTGTTGATCACTAGCGCGGTGCCGACCAGAAAGCAACTCGCAGCGGTCGCGACGAGGGTTTCGGTCGTGCCCGCATCCAACAGCGTGGTCAACCAGACGGTGAGGAACACGAACGCGATGCCGGTCACGATCATGCCCGAACGCGGTTGATAGCCGACGCGGGGAAACGAATCGACGGTCGCTTTTGTCGCTCGCGACGGGCCGGGTGGATCGTGCGTGGGCAAGGGCGCGGGCGCGGGCGCGACGGCGATGCCGCCGGAGCGTGTCGGCATCGCAGTGGAACCCTCTGCTGCGCCGTCTGGTGGCGTGTTGCTCATCACTCCGGTTGATCGCCGGGTTTCGGCGCGTTGAGAGGTTCGGCGGGGATTGGCAGTTTCATCGGGCGACGTTTGGTGATCAATCGGTGGACGAATTTGAACGAATCGGCAACGAAGAGCAAAAACGCCGCCGCCGGGACTCGCCGACGGAATCCTTTCTTGTCCACTTGGATGATTTCATTGGTGGCCACGTTCATGCCGGTCAAGAAGCCGTTGCCGAAGCAATAGGTGTCGACACAGACCAGGTAGCCTAGGTCGAGCACGATGCCGCTGGGTTGGGGCGTATGCCCGACGAAGACTTTCTTGCCTGAAAAGTGCGGGCCCGGTGTCGTGTTCAGGTGGGTCCAGTAACGCAACTCTTCGGGCTGCTCGTCCATCGGCGCTCGCGCATCGTAACAGGCGTGCACGAAGATCGACTCTGGCGTTTCGTAGTGCGGCAGCAACGACAGCAGAAACTTCTTGTGGGCGGCGGGAATCTTGTCGAGCGATCCGCCGTAGCTGGTCACGGTCGCCTTGCCACCGGCGGACAACCACATCTCACCGTCGAGCCCGCCGAAGGCGACGCCGCACAGCATGATCTCATGGTTGCCACGCAGCGCGACGACACGGCAACGCGATTGCAGTTCGATCAGCTGGTCGATCACGCCGCGGCTGTCCGGTCCGCGATCGACGTAATCGCCCAAGAAAATCAGCTCGTCGTCCGGCTCCGGCGCGATGCATTCGATCAGCGTTCGCAGAGCCTTGTCGCAGCCGTGAATGTCTCCGATTACAAAACGCCGCATTCGCCCGACCGCTTTAATTCACCGACGGATCGTTGAAACGCAATCCGGGCGAGAGTGAAGAAAGGATTTCGTGGCCGCAGCGTTTGACCGCCGACTCCCAAACCTGTTCCGGGTCCTCGAACACCACGTCGGCATTGGCCACGCCGACCAACCAGCCCCCGCACTGCATTTCGTGATCCAATTGACCCGGGCCCCAACCCGAATACTGCGACACGAACCGGACGCGGGCATCGACACGCGATAACAGTAACCGCAGGTGGTCTTCGTCACCGGTCAGCCACAATCCGGACGAATCTTGGCCGACCGGTGATCCGATGCCGACCAAATCGTGCAGCGCCAACAGCGGGCCGTCGACCGGACCGCCTTCGAAAATCAAGTCATCGTCGCGGACCGAACCCTGCGGCATCGACAGTTCCACGATCTCGCTGAGCCGCTGGTCGGTGGGCCGATTGAGCGACAGGCCGAACGCCCCCTCGTCGTCATGGCTGACAATCAAGACGACGCTGCGTAGAAAGTTCGGGTCGTTTAAATACGGCGACGCGATGAGCAGTTTTCCGCTTAAAAATTCGACCATGGTTGGATGCTACCTGTTCAGTCCGACCCGATGCTTTGTGGACCAGACATGGTCGTTTCTCGGGTGACGGTCACAACGCCATTGTTCAGCCTGCAGATCGAATCCGCAGTTCAAATCCGCAGTTCAAATCCGCCAATCTCTCCCCGCCTGATTCAGTCCGCCCGTTCCGCCTACCCGTTCAGCCCGCCAGATCTTGCCAGACGCAGCCTGCCCAGGACAGGCCGACGCCGAAGCCGATCAGCATGTTAACGGATTCGCGGTCCAGTCGACCAGACTTGCGGAGCTGGTCGATCAGGATCGGCAGCGTGCACGAGACGGTGTTGCCGATGTCCGCCAATTCGATCGGAAGCCGCTCGGGCGCCAGATCCAGTCGGATCCGCAATTCGTCGAGCATTTTCCAGGTCGCCTGATGCATTAAGTATTGCGAAATATCGGCGTCGGTCAGCTGCTCCTGTTGCAAAATCTGGTCGATCAATTGGGGCACGGCGTCGACGGTGAAACTGATCAGGCTCGGCCCGTCCATGTACAGCCGGCTTTTCCAGCGTTTGCGATGTCGCGGTGGGATCGCGTCTTCGGGGGGGCGGGCGCCGCCGTCGCCGACGATCAACATGTCCGCACCGCTGCCGTCACTGCCGAATTTGAACCCTCGCAAGGAGGGCGTGTCGCCGGCGGTGACCAACGTCGCCGCGGCTCCGTCGGCGAAAATCGTTCGCAAACTGCGGTCCGCCGGGTCGATGTATTTGGTGTACGTTTCTGCAGTCAGAAACAGAATTCGCTTGGCCACCCCGCTTTGGATCAGACCGTCGGCGACGGCCAGTCCGTAAACGTAACCGCTGCAGCCGAGGTTGAAATCCAAGGCCCCACAGTGCGTCGGAAGCGACAGCCGATCCTGGATCAGGCAGCTGGTCGTCGGCAGCGGGTAGTCGGGCGTTTGTGTGCAAAAGAGCAGGAAATCGATGGAGTTCGGGTCGATTTGCTGTTCCGCGAACAGTTTCTCGGCCGCGGCCACCGCCAAGTCGCTCGATGTCTCGCCCTCGGCGGCGATGTAGCGTTGGCGAATCCCCGTTTTCTCTTCAATCAGGGCCAAATCCCATCTCGGGAATTCCCGCTGAAGCTCCTCGTTGGTTTCTACCTTTTCCGGGAAGTGAACGGCGATAGGGCCAATTTGGGCGTACGGCACAGACGGCATCCTAAAATTGCCAAGTGAATAAAGACGTTCAAAAGGAAAGCCTACCAATGTTCGCCGCCAGCGCGGACCCGGGGATCGCCCTGACAGCCTATCAAACGCTTCTCGGTGACCACCCAATCCATCGAGACGTCATGATCGTCCAGCGGGACGTGTGGCACGATCTGGCACTCAAAGGCCACACCGACGAGCACCGTTTCAGCCCGCACGCCGGCCAACAGACGGTCGTAAAATCCGCGGCCGTGCCCCAGCCGCCCCCCGTCGGGGTCAAAGGCAACGCCCGGAACCACGATCAAATCCAATTCCGTCGCGGCAACCGAACGGTCCGCTCGGCCACGGATCTCGGGACGCGGTTCCAAAATGCCGAATGCCCCGGGTGACAGATCGTCCCACCCTCGCAAATCGAACAGATGCAGGTCCTCGCCGACACAATACGGCACCACGATCCTCTTGCCCGACTGCCGCGTTCCCCGTAGCGTCTGCTGCAACGCCTGTTCGGTGCGGACTTCGTCCCGCACGTGGACGTACCACAGGACGCAGCCGGCTGCGGCATACTGCGGCATCGACTGCAGCCGATCGGTGATCTGGCGGCTGAGCCGTTCTTTGTCCCCTTGTTCGCGTCGTGCAGCGGCGGCTGCGCGTCGGATCGAATCTTTCGTTGGGGCGCCCATCGGCTGGTTCTCCCGCGGAGCCGGAGGCATCAATCGGCCAGGCCGACGAAGCGCTCGGCGGGCTCGTCCCACTGGGCTGCATTTTGTGGGGTATAGGTCTTCACCGCAAAGCTCTCTCGCACCAGTTTGCGGGACTGCAGCACGGCGGTGGTCAGCTCCTGTGGATTACCGCTGCCGATCACGCCGGTGCCCACCATTTGCATCAACAGGTTCCCGATCGCCGTCGCTTCGACCGGCCCGGTGATCACGGTTCGATTGCAGGCATCGGCGGTCATCTGGCACAGCAGCTCATTCATCGTTCCGCCGCCGACGATATGAATCGTCTCGATGCGGTTGTCGACCAGTTGCTCCAACATGCCCAAACAGACTCGGTACCGCAGCGCCAAGCCTTCCAGTGAGGCGCGATAGTAGCCGCCTTCGGCATCCGGTTTCGGCTGTCCCGTTTTCGTCGCAAACCCGTCGATCGCATCGAGCATGTCGGTCGGAGCGGCGAAGTCGGGATGGTCCGGGTCGATCAGCAACTGAAACGGTGCCGCCGACTCGGCTTGGGTGACCATGGATTCCCACGTCACCTCGTTTCCGCGGCGTTGCATGGACTTGCGAAGCTGTTGGAAAATCCACAAGCCGCCGAGGTTCTTCAGCAAACGCGTGCTGCCGCCCACTCCGCCTTCGTTGGTGAAGTTGAATTCCGAACATTGTTCGGTGACCCGTGGTGACGCCAATTCACAGCCCATCAGGGACCAGGTCCCGGAGCTGATGTAGCACCAGTCCGGCTTTTCGGGCGCGAATCCGTCGACCGGCACCGCGAGCACCGCCGAGGCGGTGTCGTGCGTGGCCGGCAAGACGACAGCGACATCTTTCAAACCCGTCGCTTCGGCAACCGAGGGTTGAACATTGCCCAAGGTCGTCGCGGGCAAGGAAACCGGACCGAGCAGCTTGGTCGGAATGCCGAGTGCTTCGATCATCTCCGTCTGCCACCGGCCCGTTCGGGGATCGAGCATCTGGCTGGTGGAGGCGTTGGTGGCTTCGATGCTGCGTTTGCCCGAGAGCAACCAGTGAAAGAAGTCGCCCATCATCATGAAGCCATCGGCAATTTGCATCGATCGCTCGTTGTGTTCGACGGCCGAAAGCAGTTGAAAGACCGAATTGATTTGCATGAACTGCAATCCCGTCGCTTCGAACATCCGTCGACGCCCTTCTTCGGCACCACCGAGGATCTCAAAGGCGCGTTCGACCATGCCGTTGTTGCGGGCATCGCGGTAGTGCCGAATCGGCGATGCGATCTGGTCGTTTTCGTCGACCAAGACATAGTCGACGCCCCAGGTATCGACGCCGACCGATCGAATCGACTCGAAACGGGTCGCCGCGATCCGCAGACCTTCCAGAATTTCGGCCCACAAGCCGTGAACATTCCACTGCAGCGAATTTTGAATCATCACCGGATCGTTGGCGAAACGATGCACCTCTTCGAGCTGTAGTTTTCCGCCGTCGATGCGTCCGGCAATCACGCGGCCACTGGAGGCTCCTAAGTCGACGGCCAAGTGAACGGATGTGTTGGGCATGGAAGTGGCTCAGAGGGGGAAAAGAGGGAGTAGGTGTGCAGAATTCCAGGTCCGGCGTGGGAATTGCGTCAATATAAAACGTTGTGCGCGCCCCGAGTAGCAGTCTCCGGCCGCATGCGGGCTCAGGGCCTGCAGACAGGCGTCGATTCTCTTCGGATCCTCTCGCCAAGACCGGCAAGAAAATGTTCGCGTTTTTCCGCCCCGTGCGAGACAATGAGGTGCCGGGTAATCAGTGGATCAACCGCGGCCAATTCGCGGGCGTGTTGACTTCTGGCCACGAGCAGTCATGAGCTGAGCGATGAAAATTCTTGCCAATACCGGTCGCGAGTGTGTCGAGCACATTTTTGAAGGGGGCGTCTCGGCTTGGGACATCGGCGCGTCGGTCGGACAGGGCGGTCGAAATGACCGCGACGACGTCCGCACGATTCAACGGCTTCTCAACTTGATTGGTCCGCAGGACGGCGGTCCTGTGATCGCGTTAGACGAGGACGGCTGGATCGGTCCGAAAACGAACAAAGCGATTCTTGATTTCCAACGCTTTCAACGGACCGGCAGTGATGGCCGTGTCGACCCGCACGGGCCGACACTCAAACGGATGAATGAGATTCCGAAGCATCGCATGAAAGCTCAAAATGCCGCGCTGCTTGCCAAGGTCGTCACTGCGATGCCGGATTTGAATCAAATGTCGCTTAAGGCGCGGCGTACGATCGAAGGCGCGATCGACTATGTGCGTCTGGGAGAGGGATTGTTTACCTCCAAACGCAACTACGAATTGGCCGATCTCTATTTCGATTTCAGCAAGCTGTCAGACTCCGAAACGCTCAGCGAACTGGGCCTCATTCGAACCACGCTCCGGCGGGCCTACGCTGCGCTCCAGGTTCCCCCGATCCCACTGACAGGCTCGAATCCTGCCGGAATCTCGATCTTCACCATCGATCCGCTTGGCAAAAATTACTATGCGTACGTTCCCCGCACAGAAACCAAGAAAAACAAACGCAGTCCAGGATCCGATCCGGCGTATATCTACGTGTGTCAAAAAATGAGCAAACCGGTGATGGACAAGTTCACCCACATTCTGATGCATGAGTTGTTTCATTTCATCGACGATGAAACGTTTCTGTACATCAGAGACCACTGCTATCGAGAAAAGATCTTCAACCTGACGCACAAGCAGCGGATGCGCAATGCGGACAACTATGCGGTGTTTACTTCACATGTCCATTTCGGACGTGAACGACTGTTGAAGAGCCAACCAAAACTCAGGCCACACATCCCGGTGCATCTGCACTAAGGTCGTTTTGGGACATGGCAGTCAAGCTTTACTCACGTCAGGAATGAGGATCCAAAAGATAACGGAGATCGCCAAGACTTTCGGCAATTCATCAAACGGCCAAACCGATTTCCGCGTTCACTTCACGGCCGCGTCGCAATAGCAGGCTGATGGTCAGAATGACGCCGGCGTATTCAAAGAGTTCTTCGCCAACGGCAATCAATTCAAAGGTCAACGAGTAGTGCTTGTCTCCATCGTAATCGTGACCCGCCGTTTCGTATTCGACGTAGGTGCTAGCCATTTCCAGCACGATGGCACCAAAGACGAAAAGTCCTGCGGCGGTGATCAATCCGACGGCCAGCCACTTCGGCTGTCGGCTCAAGAATCGGACAAAGAAAACGGCGACAAGCAGACAGAGAATGGCGGCTGGAATGACCCAAGCATTCATCATGATGCCACTGCGGTTGCCGAATAGCTCACCGACAATGCGACTGGGCGCATTGTGGATCGACGCGACTTCATCGATTCCCATCAGCAACAACAAGACCGCGATCGCCTGCCAGCTGAGTCGATTTTCGGGTGCGTCTTTGATCGAAATCGACCAGGCCAAGAGCGCAGCGAGGTGCAACAGCGCGGCAGCGAACCAGGTTGGCAAATTGCCCTCGGCATCCACGTCAACCAGCTGTCTAAATCCCATCAGGGACGCTGTCCCCGGCCCGAGCATCAGATGGGCCGTTGCGGTCAACACCAGAAAGACTGCCGCGATCAGGGCAAGGAACCAAGGCGTTCGCTGACTGATCGTGACCGTTGTCGGGCGTGGAGGTGTGTCTTCTGGCACTGGAATGTTACTGCTGAACAAAAATGAAGCCTTCCGAAGGCAATCCCGGCGGGTTTCCGGCGACGTTTTGGGCTGCGTGGCGACTTAGCTTTGCCTGATTGTAGTTTCTTAAAACGGTGTGTCAGCGGATTTTCGAAATCTCTGACAGGAGTTGATCGGCGATCTTTTCCTGCTCCGGGATTGAGAGGGCATTGGGTCAAAAAATGAATGGGTCAAACGATGAGAGTGCTGGACCGGATGGTTGCCGACGAGCTGGGCCACTTCATTTTTTGACCACCCTATTTTTTGACCAACACTCCGTCGTTGGCACGAAGATCGAGTCGATAGCGAAAGTCGTCTCCCGTCGCTCCGGCACACCATCAGCTGCCGGCTTTCTAGCACAACCGATGTTGGGGTCTAGGCTGCTACTCTTTGGACCGCATGTGTGGCAGTCGTCGGCCTTGGGATTGGGCGATGTCGAGTTGGTCGTTGAGGTCATCGACGGCCAGCGGAATGATTGGGATGGTCATCAATGATTCGGGATCGATCTCGCTGCTGGCGCTGCGTTTGGCGAGTTGCTCGACTTCTTCTTCCAGTGCCGCCAGCCAAGCAGGCACGTCCAACCCGGCGCCGGTCGGCGTGCGGGCGAGCAACTCGGCTTCTTCTTCCAGCAATTCAAATCGCGAACTCTCTCGGCCGGCTTCGGCATCCCGCATGGCGGGTTTGACCAAGGCGCGCATCCGCGCGATCGTCATCGGCTGGACGAAGCGTTCCAGGATGCGGTCGGCGACGGTGGGCATTCGCATCGAGTAGTTCTTTTGCATCTTGCGAAGCCGCATGACGAACTTTTCGGCTTCGGCGCCGATCCGTTCGCTCAGACTGCGGCGCCACATCATGGCCGCGTTTTCCAGCCCGTTTCCGACCAGGACTTCGTGGGCCCACATGACGGGTTTCAGGTTCCACGCGATGCGTTCATAGCTGGCCCGCAGACGCAGGAAGTCCATGAACATGTAAACCAGATCGCCGCGGTCGCTTTGCGTCGTCGTGCTGTTGTAATCTTGGTATTCGGCGTGATGATCGATCAGCGTTTCGTAGACCAGCGTGATCCAACGATTGGCCTGGTTCATCGACAGCTTTCCGCTCCGCAGATCCTCGAACAATTGCATGTCGGCGATCTGGGCGTCGTCCTCATCGATCACCCGTTGCAGCCAGTCGGCGACGCCTTGGTGCAAGATGGCGCGGACGTTGCCGAGTTGCAAAAACACTTGGGTGAAGATCGGGTCACCGTAGCGGCGGATGAACTCGACCAATCGTTCCCAGCTTTGCCGATCGTTGACGGTTTCGAGCGGTGACAAACGCAGCGTTTGGCTGTGGGCGAGCCACGAACCGAGCATCGTTTCGGTCAATCGTTCGACCAGCGGAATCAGGACTTCGCCGATCGCGGTTTCGTCTCGGTTGAGTTCTTCGTAGTCACGGTCTTGGCGCACCGCGGCGGTCAACGCGTCGACCAAAGCCGTGAATCCGTCGCGGAACAAGCTGTCAAATTCCGTGACCGCGCCGATGCCGACGCTGTTTTGCTGTTCCATCAAACGCGACACTTCGATCAAGCGGCACGCTTCGCTGACCAGCCCGCGACGTGGCAGCCAGTGCATCAGGTGACGCAGCACACGTTGACGCAAACGGGCCAAATAGATTTTGACCGGGTCGCCGCCGCGTGAGATTGGAATGTACAGCAGGTTTTCGCGGCTGATCGCGTCGACGTATTCGGGAAACAGTTTGCGAGTTGATTCGACATCGCCGGCGATCAAGGACGCATACAGTTTGACCGCTTGGACGTCGTCGGCGGACATCTCGTCCAGGCCCGCTTCTTCGCCGGCCACCTGATCGGTCGACGATTCGCTGTGCTCGGCATCGCGACGGAGCGATTCGTGGCGGCCGACATGGGCGATGATCGCGCCGCAGATCAATCGCCGCGCGTCGGACATTTCGACCGCCGTGCCGATGATCCGTTCCATCAGCGAATCACGCAGCACCCGCGAGCGATCGTAGTCTCGCATCGACTCCTTGTCGCTGCCGCCGGGCGTGATCTTGTATTCGCGGACGGCATCGAGCAGTTCCAGCAATCCGATCCGGTTGACCTTGGCCCGTTGGGACCAATCGCGAAGCGCGACCAGTTGGTCTTGGGCACGTTCGGCGTCGTCTTGGTCGTCGGTGATGACGATATCGGCAGCGACCGACCACATGCGGGCGAGCGACTGCAGGAAGGTCAGCCGATCGACCAGTCGTTTCCATTCGGCTTCCAGTTCGTCGCGGCTTCCGTCGCCGGAATACTCGAAAACGGCGCCGTCGACTCCGTCGTCGGTGGTGTCGCGATAGGAAACGCCGTCGTAAGCGGCATCATACAATCCACCGGATTCGGAGTCGTCTTCCTCGTCCGGGGTTTCGCCGGCGAGTTCGCGTTCCCAGTCGCGCGGCGGTTTTGCGTTGTCGGCGAGTTCGAATTGGGGGGCCGACCAAAAGTCTTCGGCGTTGGCTTCCAAGTAATCGAAGCACTTCCGCGCCAACGGCCAAATCTCCGACGGCTCGCAACCGGCCCGCTGGGCATCGTCTTGGGATTCGTCGTCGAACTGGCCACGCAGTCTCATCAGCCAGCGTTCGGCCAACCGCGGCAACGAGTTACCGCCTTGGCGAAGTCCGATTTCGTTGGCGTTACCGAGCCAGTGAATCAGCAGTGCCATCGAGGGCAGGAAGTCGTAGCGTTCCAACAGCGCCGAGATCACCAGCGAGTAGGCTCGGGGAGAATCAAAGAACTCGGCGTGGGGCGCCCAAAATTTCACGTCGCCGGCCGC
>NZ_JBFHKV010000188.1:0-10138 GCF_041595215.1 Stieleria sp.
GAGTCCCTGCCAACATGCCGACTGCAGAGGACTCGTCGCCTCGTCCACTACCCGAAAACAGATAGGCTGATTTCGATCGCGGTTGAATGTCGATCTCCAGCGTCGGATGGCGCGGTCGGCCAGGATGCAGAGGACTCGTCGCCTCGTCCACTACCGGAAAATTTAGCTGACACGGATAGGCTGATTTCGATCGCGGTTGAACGTCGATCTCAGCGTCGGATGGCGCGGTCGGCCAGGATGTGTGGGGTGCTCATGCCTTCGAGCAGTTTCTCGTTGCCGCTGACGGCGACTTTGCTGTTGAGATGGTTGCGAAGGTTCACGCCTGGATAGGGCGTGACGTAGGCGATCGTCAGTCCCGCGTCGTCGGTCAATGCATACGGCGGGCTGTTGGCACGCGACGAATAGACTTGGACCAGGTAGCCGGTCGCGGTGCCGGTGGCCGAATCGAGTGACGACTGAGTCGGCAGCGATGCGGCGGCCGGCGACGGACTGAACGGTGTTTGAGAGACATCGGACGGCTGGGATGCGGTGGTCGCGAGCGAGCCGGCTTGTTGCACCGCCGTGTCGATCGGTTGGACGTTGCCGGCCAGCGACGCGGATTGAATGGTCGTCGCGCCATCACGCCGGGCGGCGACGTTGCGATAGCGTTGTGCGAGGTTGAGCACCTCACGTGTGCGCGTCGCGTTGTTGACGTCGCCGGAACGGAGTAGCCGTTCAGTGTGGCGGATCAGCGGATCCAGTTCGTCCGCGGACGCGCCCTCGGCCATCAATTTGGAAAGGATTTGGCTGATCGCGTCCACGTCGGCACCGGCCACCGCATCTTCGACACGTGCGATTTGATCCACCGTCACGATCCGCGACGGCACGGCGGGTCGGGGGGAGATGGGCGCCAACGTTGTGGCTTGAAGTGCTCCGGTTTGCATCACGCCGGACGGCGCCATGGCGGGGGGCTGCATTGCCAGAGACTGGTCCTGCCCGGACAGCGTCTGCGGAGCCGGCGGGGCCGGGTATTGGGCTTGGGGCAAGTGCGCCAAGCCACCCGGCTGCGCGGAGGCGAGCGACGCCGGCGGCGTGTCGAGCGATCGTCCCGAGCCGACCATCCAGCGGCGATCGGCCGGCGAGTTCGGTTGAAACGCGTTGGCGTGGGAGGAATCGATTTCGACCAACCGGGGCGGGCTGATGAAGTTCGCCACGACATCGGTCATCCGGCGCAGGGGTTCCGCGATGGCCGAGGCGGCTGCCGCGGCACCGTTGGCCGGCAGCTCGGTCAATCGGTCGGCGCTGAGGATGGATTGGGAATCCGCGTCGGCGGAAAATCCGGCGTCGGCTGTTTCGACCGAATCGTCTTTCCAACCCGCCTTCAAGCCGCTTCCGATCACGGCACCGCGGTCTTCAAAGTCCTCGGCTTGTGCACCTCGATGAAACTGGATCGCGCGATCGGCGACCGTCCGCGGTTGTGGCCGCCGGGGATCGCTGTTGTCCGCCATGCTGTTGGCCGCCACGCTGTTTTCCGGCGCCGGTTTCAATTCGGGAATCACATCGGTTTCGCGGAGTGCATCGGTCTGTGTCCCACGGCGTGTGGAATTCGCCAACGGTTGCAGGGACGACGGCGAGCCGTCGGCGGAATGGAGCTTTGCAGGTTTGGGATCCGCGTCGGTGTTGCTTTCGGTGTCGGTGTTCAAGGCGACGGCGGCGACGTCGCTGCGAGGTTGCAAGTCGGGTTCGGCACGGGCCACGCGTTCGGCCAATTGTTCGGCGCTCTCGACGACGTCACCGCGGTGAATCCAGCGGAATTCGCCCGAGGGTGGAACGATTCGCAGCCAGGTTTTGCTGCCCGTTGATCCTTCGCGTTCATTTTTTCCCAACACAAAAACGACTTCGCCGGCATCGAGCTGCACTTGCCAGCGATAACGTCGTGCTTTTCCCAGCCGGGTTCCAATCCAAGCGACCGTTTTGTCTTCGCGGATGGTCGCCGTTGTTTCGTCTGCGGACAGTTCTACCGCGTCGGCCGGCATCCAGCAAAAACTATTCTCCGGCGGCCGGACACCCAGCCAGCCATCGGCGGTCTCGACATAGACCTCCAGTTCTTGCCCGCGGCGCAGGGGTTCGGTGCGATAGTGGTCGTTGCCGGGGCCGCATCGGGTGAACGCAGCGGGCTCGGCAACAAACACGATGTACGGAGCCGCGTCTTCGTTCTCGGCCGTGGCGGCTGCGGGTTCCTGTGCCCGTGATTCGGGGGCCAGGGCGATTGGAACGACGAAGCTGAGCGTCAGTGGAAACAGCAGGGGCAGCGCGGCTAGCGTGCCGCGGGCGCAAAATCGTTTCGTGTGTGACAAGACATCCATGTCGAGTGTGTTCCGTCGCGAGTGATGGTGTTCCAGGCGACCCGTCGGCCGGCAGAGCTGCAATCAAGCCTGGGACATAACCGACTTTGGGGTCTGGAATCAAGATAGAACCGAAACCGGCCGGTTAGCCGACCGGCGCCCCTGCGATCCGCTGTTGGGGGTGATCCGCTGTTCGGGGCACCTCAGTCCTCGGAGCCTTCCGGGGGCCGGGGCAGATAGATGTCGATTTGGTTTTCCTGGAAGATTCGAAATTTGACGCCGTGGGCCCAGAGCGTGAAATAGCTTTCAAACGGGTCGGTCAGCCCCGTTTGCTCGGCATAGAACGGCCACATCAGGTAGTCGCGAAGCATCGCATCGCAGGCGATGAAGTAGTAGGCCGGACGTAGCAATTCAGCGTGCGGGTCGACTCCCGCGACTTTTTCGGTCAGGGCGGGAGCGTGATCCAGGAACACGTTCAGCAGTTCGGTGCGTTCGTGTGGCTGTTTGGGGTGTTTCGGGGGGATGCCTTCCAGGACCCGGATTTTGGGTGGCGAGGTGAGTCGCTGGGCGACATGCGCGTCGCCGACGGCCTCGGCGAGTTGCTGCAAACCTTGGATCCAGGTCACGGCGTGGTGCTCGGCCAGTTCGGGCGACAGGGGGGCCGGGGAGCGGACGATGAAAAACGCGTCGCGTCCGCCTTGGGGGCGTCGATCATCACCGGCGGCCCGGTAGGCGCTCTGCAATCGGTCGGAAAGTTGGTCTCCTTGCCGCAGGGCATCAAAAAGGCCGTTGAGGTCGCCGCCGTCTGGCCGAAAGAGCTGGAAGAATCCGATCAATGATTCCGATTCGCTCAATTCCGGTCCGGGGCTGCATGGGGTTTGTTCGCTACACCCGGATCCGGCGGCAAGTTCGCGGCAACGTTCAACAAAAGCGGTGGTGGTCATGATGATCAAACACACGAGGTGCAAAGAAAGTTCATGAGAGTTGTAGCAAAGGGTCCAGCAGCAGGCGTCCCCGGTGAAACCTGAAACCTGAAACCTGAAACCTGAAACCTGAGCCATCCCGCCCCTCACTCTTGTCGCGGGGCTGGCGTTCGGCTACCCTCTCCGCCCCGGCGGAAAACACGTCGTTTTTCTGCTTTGTCTACCTTTTTTGTCCGCGTGATTCGGGATGAAGGGCCCCGCTGGTCGGGGGTGTGCTGTGGATCGCTGTTGATCTGCCCCGCACATCTGTCCCTGGGAACGGTCTTTTGCCGTTTCGTGATGCCCACGCCGACACTCCACCTGGAGAAACTGTCTCGATGTCTAATCCGATCGTTCAAGAGATGATTGAAGCTGGTGTCCATTTTGGTCACCGGACGAGTTTGTGGAACCCGAAGATGAAGCCTTACATCTTCGGCAGCAAGAACCAGATCCACATTTTGGATATCCGCGAAACGCTTCGCGGGATGCTCCGTGCGAAGAAGTACCTCGGGCAAGTCGCCTCGGGCGGTTCCTTGATTCTGTTCGTCGGAACCAAGCGTCAGGCCGGCGAAGCGATCGAAGAGCAAGCGAGTCGCTGCGGAATGCCGTTCGTCAGCGAGCGTTGGTTGGGCGGCACGTTGACCAACTTCCGTACCATTCGCAGCCGACTGGGGCGATTGGAAGAACTGGAATCGATTCGCGGAAGTGACGCGATCAACAGTTACAGCAAGAAGATGCAATCGGCGCTCAACCGCGAGTACCGAAAGATGTATCGCAACTTGAACGGTCTGCGGACGATGAACCGCTTGCCCGAATGTTTGTTCATTGTCGATCCGGGCAAAGAGCGAAACGCGGTTCGTGAAGCGAAACGGTTGGGCATCACCACGGTGGGCTTGATTGATACCGACAGTGACCCGTCCCTGATCGATCTTCCGATCCCCGGCAACGACGACGGGATTCGAAGCATCGAATTGATCCTGAAACAACTGGCGGACGCCGTCAACAGCGGCAAGGGACAAGCCGACATCGGGGCTCCCCCGGCACCGGCCGAAGCGGCGCCCGCTGCAGCCGAGGCTCCTGCGGCCGAAGCCGCCGCGCCGGCGGAACCCGCCGCCGAGGCGACCGCCGAACCCGGAGCAGCCGAAGCGGCTCCTGAAGCCTAGGCACATCCCCACTCAAACGACACACAACACTTAGTCGAATAACGACTTATCTGGAGGAAACAATGGCGATTTCAGCCAAAGACGTAAGCGAACTGCGCAAGTCCACCGGTGCCGGCATGATGGACTGCAAGAAAGCATTGCAAGAGTCCGGTGGCGACATCGAAGGCGCGTTGGACTATCTGCGCAAGAAAGGCCAAAAGGTTGCCGCCAAGCGTGCCGACCGCGAAGCCAACGAAGGCGTCGTGGTTGCGTTGGTCGAAGGCGGCAAGGGCGTGTTGTTGTCGCTCAGCTGCGAAACCGATTTCGTGGCAAAGAACGATGACTTCATCGCGTTTGCCGAAAAGCTGGCCAAGCTTGCCTTGGACAACGGTGCCTCGACCAAAGAAGAAATCGGCGCGCTGGAATTGGACGGCCAAACCGTCGCCGAGAAACTGGTCGAACGCACCGGAACGATCGGCGAGAAGATCGAGATCGCGGATTTCCAAACGATCGAAGGCGACAATCTGGCGTCGTACATTCACGCCGGAAGCAAGATCGGCGTGTTGTTGTCCTACAAGGACGGCGGCAAGGACGATGCCGGCGATTTCTTCCGCAAGGTCGCGATGCACGTCGCCGCCATGAAGCCTTCGATCCTGACGCCCGACGAGTTCGACGAAGAACTGGTCGCCAAGGAAACCGAGGCGCTGCAAGGACAGATCAAGGTCGAAAACGAAGACCGTGCTCGGTTGGGCAAGACGCTCAAGACGGTGCCCCAGTACGCGAGCCGTTCGCAACTGACACCGGAAGTCATGCAAAAGGTCGAAGACGAGATCAAGGCTGAGCTGAAGGCCGAAGGCAAACCGGAAAAGATCTGGGACAAGATCATCCCCGGCAAGCTGGAGCGTTTCATCGCCGACAACACGCTGCTGGATCAAGAGCGGTGCCTGTTGAGCCAGTTCTACGCACTCGACGACACCAAGACCGTCGAAGCGGCCGTGAAAGAGTTCAGCCCCGAAGCCGAAGTGGTCGCGTTCAAACGCGTCGCCGTCGGTTCGGCGTCCTGATTCGATCGCAATCGAAAACGACATTCTCGGAAACCTCGTCGTTCCCCCTCGGGAACGACGAGGTTTTTTCGTATCATCTGGCCATTCACCTGTGATCCTCACCACCAGGACCGATCGAGCATGTCTGACGACTCCAACCCCACCCCACTCCGTTATCAACGCGTCGTCCTGAAGTTAAGCGGCGAAAGCTTGGCTGATTCCGGGGGCCGAGGGATCAGCAGCCAGGAAATGTCGGATATCGCCGAACAGATCCGCGAGGCGCACAGCAGCGGTTGTCAGATCGCGATCGTCGTCGGCGGCGGCAATATCTTGCGAGGCGCCCAGTTTTCCGGCAGCAACGCGTTGGTTCAAGAGGCGACGGCGCATTACATGGGCATGTTGGCGACGGTGATCAATTCGCTCGCCATGCAAGATGCCTTGGAGACACTCGGATTGTCGACGCGGGTGATGTCCGCCGTCCCGATGGACAAGATTGCCGAGACATTCATCCGCCGCCGTGCGATTCGGCATCTGACCAAGGGCCGGGTGATCATTTTGGCCGCCGGGATTGGCAACCCGTTCGTCACGACCGACACCGCCGCGGCCCAGCGCGCCTTGGAAATCGATGCCGACGTCGTCTTGAAGGCGACGCGTGTCGACGGCGTGTACAGCGACGACCCAGAGAAAAACCCCCACGCGGTGCTGTACGATCAGCTGACCTATCGCGATGTCACCGAAAAACAGCTCCGCGTCATGGACGCCACCGCGATCGCCCTCTGCCAGGAGCACAGCAAACCCATTCTTGTCTTCAACTTCAAGAAGCCGGGCAGTATCGTGCGGGCAATCAGCGGCGAAACGGTGGGAACCTGGATCGGATCGGAGAAGTGATTTCCCCGCTTCGCACTTCACATGCACGTTTCGAAGCCACACTCCTGGCAGCAGGGTCGAGCGAAGCGAGAGGCATGCGCATCAAGTCAAGAAGTAACCCTCCCGTGTGCGGGAGGGTCGAGCGCAGCGAGGGGAGGGTTTCCGCGGCCCCGCGCCCACCGATGCCAACAACGACGCCAAAGCACCCTCCCCGCTCCGAGCGCAAACTCCGCCGCGACCCTCCCAAAGGGAGGGTGACTTCAACTCAATGACGAACCGACGGCATCACTTGATGCGTATGGGGTCGAGCGCAGCGAGAGGAGGGCCGAACGTTGAATCGCTACGTTCACTCCGATAAAGATGAGCCGCCCGCGGGCGATCCAATTCGACACCGGGGCGGTATCTTGTTCCAGACGGACGACGCCACACGCCGATCTAAAAAAAGCTAGACTCATAATCTGTCGACACCACTCTAACCCCAAGGATGCTCAACATGTCCGCCGAAGAAACCTTGATGGACGCCGAAGAACGTATGGAAAAGGCGATCAGCGTACTGGGCACACAGCTTTCCGGAATTCGTACCGGTCGAGCCACGCCCGGATTGGTTGATTCGCTCAAAGTCGAAGCGTACGGTTCGACGTCGCCGCTGAAGCAACTCGCTTCGATCGGGACCCCCGAACCGCAGCAAATTCTGATCCGCCCGTACGATGCCGGCACGATCAAGGATATCGAAAAAGCGATCGTGGGCAGCGACTTGGGGCTGAACCCGCAAAACGACGGTCGCGTCATTCGGCTGAACATCCCCGCGCTCTCAACCGATGTCCGCAAGAAAATGGTTTCGCGGATCAAAGAGCTGGCCGAGGACTCCAAAATCTCCATCCGCAACATCCGTCGCGACGCCAACAAGACGGCGGACCAATTGGAGAAAGACAAGGAGCTGACCGAAGACGATCGCGACAAGCTGAAGAGCGATGTTCAAGATTTGCTGAAAAAGTTTGAAGAGCAAATCAACGAAATGGCCAAAGCACGCGAAGCGGAAGTGATGGAAGCCTAAAGTGGGGTAAGCATCCTGCTTGCCTCGGCGCTGCACGTCGCAAGCTGGAAGCTTACGCCACCTCGCAAGCTGGAAGCTTACGCCACGTCGCAAGCTTGGGGGCAGGGTTACAGCGCCCCGGATTTCTTGGGCGCGAGGTCTTTGATCAATCGGCGAATCAGATCGTCGACGGTGATCCCATCGGCCTCGGCGGTGAATGTCGGGACGATGCGATGGCGGAGCACCGGGAACGCCAATTTTTGCACGTCATCGAGCGTGACGTGGGGGCGGCCGTGCATCAACGCACGGGCCTTGGACGCCAGCACCAATTGCTGACTGGCCCGCGGTCCCGGCCCCCACTCGATCAATTCTTTGGCCCAGGGGGCGCAGTTCGGATCGCTGGGCCGCACCGCGCGGACGGCATCGAGCACCCATTCTTTGACGTGCGGCGGCAACGGGACACGTCGCACCGTTTTTTGGAACGCGATGATCTGTTCACCCGTGACCACGGCTTGCACGGTTGCATCAAAGGTTGACGTGGTGCGGTCGACGATCTCGGACTCTTCTTCGCGACTGGGGTAGTCGACCACCACATGGAACAAGAATCGGTCGCGTTGGGCTTCGGGCAGGGGATACGTCCCCTCCTGTTCGATCGGGTTCTGCGTCGCCAAGACGAAGAACGGTTCGTCCAGTTTGTACGTTTTGCCGCCCGCGGTGACCTCGTGTTCCTGCATCGCTTCGAGCAGTGCGGCTTGCGTCTTTGGCGGCGTGCGGTTGATCTCGTCGGCCAACAACATTTGGGTGAACACGGGGCCGCGTTCGAACAACAATTCACGGCGGCCGGTTTCCGGGTCTTCTTGAATGATGTCGGTACCCGTGATATCGCCGGGCATCAGATCGGGCGTGAACTGAATGCGGTGAAATTTCAGGTGCATCGATTCGGCGAGCGTGCGAATCATCAGCGTTTTCGCCAGTCCCGGCACACCCTCGAGCAGGCAGTGACCGCGGGAGAGGATTGCGATCAACAATTGCTCAATCACGTCTTCCTGGCCGACGACGACACGTCCGACTTGCTGCCGGACCGCCTGGCAAGATTTGACCAATTCGGCGGCTTTTGCGGCGTCATCTGCGGGGTCGGATGCGGTGCCGGATTCGATCGGTGGCGGCTGGACCATAAAACTCACTTTTTACGAACAGGGATGGGCCCGGATGGACGACATTATTTTAACCGCTGGGGCGACCGTGTGGCTCGGTTGCGACAAACCCGAAACAAATCTTGTCAGGGGGCACGAATTGGCCGCGCCGGGGTTAAACCGGCATCGGAACACGTTATCTTTGGGATATGGCATCGCTTTACGTTGTTCGCGGACGAGATCAGGGAAAGCACTTTGTGCTCGACGGGGATGTCGTGCGCATCGGCCGCGACACGCAAAACGATGTCCAGTTGCTCGACAGCGAAGCCTCGCGTCTGCACGCGGAAATTCGGATCGATGCATCCAGTGATTGCCACCTGGTGGATTTGCAGAGCAGCAACGGAACGCAAGTCAACGGAAAGCGGATCCGCGACCAGAAATTGCTCAGCGGTGATCGCATCGAGATCGGCAGCACGCTGTTGATTTTTACCGGCACGGGACAACCCACGGCGATCGAAGCCGCACACGGTGTTGATATTGTGCGGCAAAGCAGCGGTGCCGACGCCAGCCGGATCATTTCATCGCTGGTCCGTCCCACGTCGCGAACCAGCGGCATCCGCTTGGACCCGGTGCGGCTGACCGATCACGTCGCCGAGGCGGTGGTGCCGTTCGAAACCGAACTCTCCTCGTCGTCTGATACGTCGTCCGATACATCGGACTCCTCGGTCGACTCGGTTGAACCGGTGATGAACACGATCACCGATAGCGATCGCTCACTGGAGGTCATGTATTTGACCGCGCTGGCGGTCGGCCGGACCGACGATCTGGATGAGTTGCTCGATCGGATCTTGCGGTTGGTGTTTGATTGGGTCGATGCCGATCGCGGATGCATCATGCTGCGAGACAACGAAACCAATCAATTGCGACCGGCCGCACGATGCGATCGCCAATCGGCCGACGGGCAGCGACATGATGAAGCGCCGATCAGCATCAGCAGCACAATTTTGGAGTACGTTTTGGACCGTGCCGAGGGAGTTCGAACGAGTGACGCGACCGACGACGCGCGGTTTGACGCCGCGGCATCGATCGTCCAGGGCGGTGTCCGCGAGGCGCTGTGCGTGCCGTTGCAGGGTCGCTACGACATCGTCGGCGCCCTGTACATCGATACCTACACCTCTCCCGGCCAGATCGTTCGCCGCGGAAAGACCCACCGCTTCACCGACGAGCACCTGCGGCTGATCACGGCCATCGGGCATCAAGCGGCGTTGGCGATCGAGGACACGTTCTACTACTCCGCGCTGCTGCAAAGCGAACGCCTGGCCGCCATGGGGCAAACCATCGCCACGCTCTCACATCACGTGAAGAACATCCTGCAAGGCATTCGCGGCGGAAGTTATCTGATCGAAGCAGGGCTGAAACGAGACGACACCGATGCCGTCCGCCGGGGCTGGGGCATGGTCGATCGCAATCAAGAACGGATCTCCAATCTCGTGATGGACATGTTGACGTTTTCCAAAGAACGTCAGCCACAAAAGGTCGAAGCCGACTTGAACGAAACCGCGGCCGATGTGGTCGAGTTGATGGCCAGCCGGGCCGGTGAATCCGGTGTCGAATTGACCTTGCAGACCGGTGCC
>NZ_JBFHKV010000189.1:0-10077 GCF_041595215.1 Stieleria sp.
CTTCGGGTCCAATTCACGCGGCGACGGTGTGGAATTGTCCGAACCGATTCAGTTTCTGGAATTGATGCAGTCGCTTGGAATGAAATTAATTTGCACGACTGCGGGTAGCCCCTACTACACACCGCACCTGCAACGCCCGGCCTTCTTTCCCCCCAGCGACGGATACCAGCCGCCGGAAGACCCATTGATCGGGGTGGACCGTCAGATTGAGGCCACCGCCGAACTGAAGAAGCGTTTTCCGCAGATGTTCGTCGTCGGATCGGGGTACACCTATCTGCAAGACTGGCTGCCCAACGTGGCGCAAGCCGTCATCCGCGACGGGCTGGCCGATTCCATCGGACTCGGCCGCATGGTGCTTTCGTATCCGGATCTTCCCGCCGATGTCCTCGCGGGCACCCAGCTGGCCAGGAAGAAGGTCTGCCGCACATTCAGCGACTGCACGACCGCACCGAGGAAAGGCATCATCAGCGGTTGTTACCCACTGGATCCGTACTACAAAAACCTGCCCCAGCGGAAAGAATTGCTCGAACTGAAGAAGGGCTGAAAACTTCTACTCCAGCATCCAATCGACGATGCGTTTGGCAGCCTTTCCATCGCCGTAGGGATTGTCGATCACCTTGGCTCCGCTGCTGCGTTTGGGCTCGGCCAGCAATTCGCTGGCCCGGCGGATGATCCGATCACGATCGGTTCCGACCAGTTCCGCCAGACCGGCCTCGACCGCTTCGGGGCGTTCGGTTTTCGTCCGCGTGACCAGCACCGCACTGCCCAGCGACGGTGCTTCTTCTTGAACGCCGCCGGAATCGGTGATCACCAACGTGGCCCGATCCATCAGCCAAACGAATTCAGGGTAGTCGGCTGGCGGTAGCAGATGGATGTTGTTTGAGTCCGCTAACAGTTCATGAACCGGGCCCATCACGTTCGGGTTCATGTGAACGGGATAGATAAATTCGGTCTCGGGATGACAGGTGGCCAAATGCGAGAGCGCGGCACAGATCTGCTGCAGTCCGCCGCCAAAGTTTTCGCGTCGGTGGCCGGTGACCAAGACAACGCGGTCGGCCAACGCCATCGGATACTTCTGCCGCCATCGGGCATCGTCGGCGCGTTCTTTGGCGACGCTGTGCAACAAGGCATCGATGACCGTGTTGCCGGTGACTCGGATGGACGATTGCGGAACCCCTTCGGCCAGCAAAGCGGACTCGCTGCGCTTCGTCGGGGCACAATGAAGGCTGGTGACGATCCCGGTCACGCGGCGGTTGAACTCTTCCGGCCACGGCGCCATCAAGTCCCCGGTTCGCAAGCCCGCTTCGACATGCACGACCGGCAACCGATGGTAGAACGCGACGATCGCCGAGGCCATCACGGTGGTGGTGTCCCCCTGAACGACGATGCAATCGGGCTCGTGTTGCTGAACGACCCGATCGACCGCGTCCAGGCAGCGTGCCGTCAGACCACTGAGCGTTTGTCCGGGCTGCATCAATCCCAAGTCGATTTCCGGGGTGATCGAAAAATAGCCCAGGACCTGTGCCAGCATTTCGCGGTGCTGGCCGGTGCTGCAGACGATCGGAGCGATCTGGTTGGGACGCGACTGGCACTCCCGCACGACCGGAGCCAGTTTGATCGCCTCGGGACGGGTGCCGAAGACGATCAGCGGTCGCAATCGCGGCCCCTGGCGACGGGGGATGACTTGTGACGACTCGGAAGAATACGTGGACGGGGCGGTTTGAAGAGGCATTCGCAAGCGAGGATTCTCGGGAAGACGGCAGAAATACCTGATTGATCGGTGATCCGAAGCTCCATTGGCCCGGAATCCCCTTGGGAAACCGGAGGTACGCGGCTATACATATAGACTACGTCCGTCAACAGAACCGACCGAATTGAAATCGGCCGGCCAATTCGGGCATCAATCACAGCAGACAGCCCCTTTTACGAGGACAGCGGCAGGATACACACCGTCGGGAAAGTGCGAGCTACCGGTGATCCGCACCTGATCTGGGTTTGCCGGATCTGGAATTGCCGGACAACGACTCGCTGGAGTACTCAATCGCTCTGCCAACACCACTTCCGAAGCTGACACGTGTTTGCATTGGAACAGTCGCATCGTGAAAGACCCATCGACCAGATTCTGGGTGGGTGCTTCGGGCATCGAGCGAGTTGATCGGACTCCTTTTCTGAGGGAAACCCTACATCCGTCACGCAGCGTGGGTTGGTTGACTGCTGGCCCCTCCAAAACAACTCATTATTAGACCGAATGTCAGACAATTGGAACCTTCTTGCCAAGCTTCTTGGCACCCCTGGTCCGCCCGCACCCCCCAAAGCATCCGAGACGACGAAGAAAGCCGAATCGAAAGCCGAAAACGAGGACGAACGCCCATCGACGTCGGATTCCTCAGGATTTTCCGACCAACAGTCGAACGAACCGGCATCACGAGACATGCCCCCGGTCGCCGAGGCAGTTGCGGATGTGCCTGACGAATCCGATGTGGTGGACAACGACCCCTCCGCCGAAGACGTGTTGCAAGCACTGACGGCCGAAACCGCTTCGACCCAGCTTCCTGGATTCGGCACCCGCGCGAAGGACCCACGGATCGACGAACTCGCCGCCGGCGGCCCCCCCGCCAAAGAAGAGCCCGTCGTCGAAGAATTGCTTCACGTCGAAGCCACCGTGAGTGAATCCGACCGGCTGTTTGCCGACTCCACGTCGCCCGATGCCTCTGTCACCGAACAAGAACCCGAGCAAACGCTTGAGCCGGAACCGGAGCCCGACAGCGGCGCCTGGTCCGAACTGGCTGGCGAACTGGGGATCGAAGCCACCGACGAACCCCCGCCCCACCGAGCCCCCATGCAAATCAAACCGGCTCGTAAAGAATCGGCATCGTCGAAATCGAAAAAATCCCCGCGAAGCTTCGGCGACGGCCTGGGAATCGACCTCGGCCCCGAACCCGAACCCGAAGTGATCGACGAGCCGAGCGACGTGGAAGACGAACCGCACGTCGCGCCCGCGGCAACGCGGACGTTCGATGATGATCCAGCGCCAGCGGCGAAACGCGAGTCCAGCACAAACAAGCCGGTCGACCCGCCCGACCCGCTGTCGTTCCGCTCCTTTTCCGACCTTGAAGACGACCTCGACGACTCGGAACCGGAATCGGAATCGGTTGAAGCAGTGGCCGCACCGACCCAAGAATCGCCCCGCCAGGATCGTTCCCCCGCGCGTGAAGAGCGACCGCGACGCCGTCGTGACTTTGACGACCGCGACGACTCCGACGACGACGATCGGCCCTCGCCTTCGCGAGAACCGCGTGGACGTGGCGAACGCAGCGATCGCGACAACTCTGAGCCCGGCCGCGACCGACAGGAAGACGAGGAAAGCCCGCGACGAAGGTCCGGACGCCGTGGGCGGCGGGGACAACGTCAGCGGATGAGCGAAGATGCGCTGGAACTGGAACCCAAGACCGCCGACGCCGTCGCCAGCCGCGACGACGATGACATCAGCAGCGACGACGGAGACGATTCACGCCGAAACGCTCCCAAACGCCGCGGGCGAGGCGGACAATCCCGCCGCCGAACGATCAGCCGCGATGAATTCGATCCCGCCGACGGCGAAGAATTCGAATTGGTCGACGATGGATTCGCAACGGGCGTCGAACTCGACGCCGACGATTCCGAAGAAGAAACGGACGAAGAGTCCGGCACGCGACGCCGACGACGTGGCCGCCGCGGCCGCGGTGGCAGACGATCGCGAGGCGCCGGAACCGGCGAATCCGAAGAAGCCCGGCCGCAATCCCGCGGACGTGGCGACTCAGACCGCGACGATGCCGACCTGGACGACGATCTCGACGACGAACCGATCCCCTCGTCCGCCTTTGACGATGACCACGAAGACGACGAAGAAGTCGATGTGATTCGTCGCGGACGCCGACGACGCGGACGCCGAGGCGGACGCGGTCGATCGAGCCGAGAATCCGAACCGGCCGACCAAGACGATCGCCCCGCCGCGGACGACTTGGACGACGAGGACGTGCGACCACGACGCGGCTCACGAAGCCGCCAGGACGAACCCGAATCGGAATCGCGTGGCGAGACCCCCACGCGACGCAAGGTCGTTCCGACGTGGCAAGAAGTCGTCAACGTGCTGGTCGACAATAATCTTGAAAACCACAAGAAGTCGCCGTCGGGCAAAGGACGCGGACGCGGACGACGCCGCTAGCGGCCTGCCGTCTTGAAGCTTCTTGATAGCGGAAGGGCGCGAGCCCTCCGGTCTTCCAAGCCGACACCGGACGGCTCGCGCCGTTCCGATAACACCTGAGTGCGTCGCACGCTGACACGCCCCCGACGGGGCCAAACGACGGCTTCAATCGGCACGCCGCTGGCGTGCGGGCCGCCTAAACCAGCCCGGCAAAACACAGCCCCAGCACCAAGACGCCCGCCGGAATGCACCATCCGGCGAACCAGTGCAAGCGTTCTTGACGGCTCCATCCGATCAGCCACTTGAGCGCGAAGATCCCGACGCCGAACGCGACCAACGCGCCGATGGTCAACTCGACGATCGAGTGATCCATCGGCACTCCCTCTTGCACCTCGTCCACCAGGTCCTTGATCGCCAGCACGGTCGCGCCGGAGATCGCGGGGATCGCCAACAAGAACGAGAACGTGACCGCATCGTCGGTTTTCAGCCCCAGCAACCGGCCGCCCAGAATCGTCGACCCGCTGCGGCTGATCCCGGGCAGAATCGCGAAGGCCTGGAAACAGCCGACCACGAATGCGCCCCAATACGAACCGTCCCGATAAGCGCGTTGGCGAGCGGGCAGCCTACCCAGCACAATCAGCATGACCCCGGTCACGATCAACATCGCGCCGGCCAGCATCGGGTTCTTCAGAATCCAACCGAATTGAGATTTGATCGTCAGCCCGACCACCACCGCCGGTATCGTTCCGACAACCAATAAAGGGATCACACGCCGGTCACTGGTCAGCAAATCTAAGATGCGACGCCAGAAAATCACCAGGATCGACCCGAGCGTCCCTGCGTGCAAGATAATCTCCAACGTCGGCGACTCGCTTTGGGCGTCACTGAGCATCGCCCCCAAGATCACGAGATGACCGGACGAGCTGATCGGAAGGAATTCGGCAATCCCTTGCACTATGGCCAGGATGATGGTCTCGATCACGCCACTAGTTCCATTTGATTACTCACGAGGCTTGGATACAGATGGAAAAGGGGTCAGGCCCCAAAAATGCGAAGCACCCTTCGGGCCATTTGGTTTTTGGGGCCTGACCCCTTTGCCGCCCCGTTTTTAGTGTCTGCTCACAAAACACTACCCGAAAACTCAAAGTTAACAAAGCGCTCAATCGACCGCTTCTCGCGGCGCACCATCCTGTTCAAACTGTTGCCGCAGTATTCATCGCCGCAGCGAACGAGGGAACCATCCATCATGTCACCGGACCACCAGAACGCTGACACAGAGTGCATCGATCCGAATGCGAGGCCTGTAACGAATCAACCGACTTCGGAAGTCTCCGCCACACCCGCCGCACCGGATGCTGCATCGCCTCTCGCGTCGAATTCCATACGTTTGGACGTCATCAATCTGCTGCGTGGATTTTGTATGGGGGCGGCGAACATCGTGCCAGGGGTCAGCGGAGGAACCGTGGCGCTGGTGCTGGGACATTACCAACGCCTGATCGATGCGGTCAGCCGCGTCGATTCTCACCTGATCGGCCAAGTCCTCTCGCGTCGCTGGAAAGAAGCTTGGGAATACGTCGATGCTCGCTTTCTGGCTGCGATCGGCGCCGGGGTGGTGATCGGCAGCGTCGCGCTGGCGGGGCTGATCAACTGGCTGTTCGACCATCACATGCCGGAGACCTTTGCCGTCTTTTTCGGAATGATTCTGGCCAGCGTGCTGATCGTGCGACGGCAAGTCAAACGCTGGGGTCCGGCCAGCTTGGCCGCCTGCGTCTTCGGCATCGGTGTCGCGGTGCTCGTCGGACGACTCTCGCCCACCGACGGCGGAGACTCGTTGATCTACCTGTTCGGATCGGCCGCCATCGCGATCTGCGCGATGATCCTGCCCGGCATCAGCGGCGCGTTCATCCTGCTGTTGTTGGGCGTCTATCACCCGATCACAGGACTGATCAAAAACACGGTGAAGCTGAACATCGATTTCGATTCCATCCTCCAGCTCGGCGTGTTTGCGTTCGGCTGCCTGTTCGGGCTGCTCGCGTTCTCTCGCCTGTTGAGCTGGATGCTCGATCACCACCGCGACAAGACGATGGCGGTGCTGGTCGGACTGATGATCGGCAGCGTAGAAAAACTGTGGCCGCTGCAGATCCCTACCGCCGAAACGGCCGGACTAAAAATGAAGGAGCGGATCATGCAGGTCGTCCCGCCGAGTGAATGGAACGGAAGCCTGGTGTTACTGATCGCGTTGGTCGTTGGCGCCGCGGTGTTCGTGCTGGTCCTCGAACGCGTTGCCGAAAGCGACCTGATCAGCGACCATGAACCCGTCGATTGAAAATGTCCGGGTCGAAAGGGTTCTCGACCTTGGGCATGCGTCGAGTCCGCGGCGCGGCTTCGGTCATCGGTGGCCCTGCATTCCAAACCGATTCCGTCTGGAGCGTCTCCGGCAATTCAGGAATGCCTGTTGCCGAAGCCGTCTGGCCGACTTGATCGATTGCGGCGAGCTGCGGCGGTGACGCCGGAACCAACGGTTCAGCACCAGCACTGTGCTCCATCGCAGCCTCCCATTGCGACGGCGAATGGGCGGAAGGAAGCTGAGCGAGCCAACGGTCCAAGTTGGACATCATGGCCGACCCCTGGCTGCCAAAGGTATGCCGTCGGCCACCATGTCCGTCGGAAGCTCGCAAACGGATCAGACTGTTGGCCGGAGCATTCAGGTCGACGTACTTCATCACGGCTTGCAGGTTGTCTCTGGCCACATCCTTCGGAGCCCATTTGGAGGTCAGTGCGGTGTGGATTTGAAACTCACGCGTGTTGCGGTCGTCACGGGCGTGACAACTGGTACAGCGATTCATCAGGATCGGCTGAATTCTTGACGTGAACTCATACACCAGTCGCTCGGGCAACCCACTCGACTCGGCGGCCGTCTCAGGTTCGACGTCCCTGCGATCATCGGTCACGACGGTTTCGTGCGAGACCATTCGCAGGGCAGGAGTTTGCTGATCGTCAGCAGTCGGCGGTTGCGCGGGCTCGGATTGCTGTTTGAGCATCGCTGCGATCTGCCGCAGCAACTGAATCGTTTGTGGATTCGACGGCTCCAGCGACCTTGCTTCCAAGACATCTTGAGCAGCTTCTCGCACCAACCCATGTCGCAACCCCCAACGAACATCCGCTTGCACGCGTTTCAAGTCACCTTCAAAGCGATTCTTGCGTCGGTATTCGTACAGTTCGCTTAGCGATCGCCCCACCGTTTCGACCTGAGCGCTCGGTAGATTGATTTTCGACTGGTCGCTGCGCGTGATGCAGACCGTCCCGCCGATCTTGGTGACCGCACCGACCAGGACGTTGCCGTTGCGAAGCAAGACACACGATTCTGTCTGCGGGGCAACCTGTGGCAACTCATCCGCCATCGCAGGCGGAAACGCTGCCAGCGTGATGGCGATTGCGACGACGAGCCCGGCGAACGGGAGGGGGGTCAACAAGGAAAGGGAATTGTTCATTCGCTTGGGCTATCAAACTCCGCCACCCGACGTCAAGAGCGACGTTTTTCGGGCGTCAGTGTCCCTCGTGCTGCGGCAGCATTGATTCTTCGGGCTGCGTTCAGCAAGCGGAAACGGGGGCAGGCTTTAGCCCAATGCCGCTAAGTTGACATCAACGAAGAGGCCCGGACGCTGGCGCGAACCGGCTGATGTCTATTGATTATCAGCCGTTTGGCGCGAGCCTACGGGCCCCAGCACAAGGAGACGACGCATCACTTGGCGGTATTGGGCTAAAGCTTGGGAAAAGATGAACTGACCACTGAGCCCACGGATGCCGGTTGCGACGCTCCGCGCGACGGCACGGACGGGCTCCGGCCCCTGCCGGTGCTGGCGCAGCGCGAACTGCAGCGAATCGCCCAGGCCGTTGCCAACGGCCGCGCAGCACCCGCACGCCGGCGCCGAAGTGGATGTCGAACTGGTAGTCGCGCGCCTGCTCCAGGCGCACGGTCACGGTCTGCTCGCTCATCGGGGGTCGTCCTCTCGTTCACACCGGCGAACCGCACCGGCCCGGGGCCGGCCACGGTGGCCGCATCGCCGTCAGCGCACCTTGCCCAGCAGCGTCTGCACCTCGCCGAGCACCTCGCTCAGGTGGGCGCGGCCGACCGCCTCCTCGCCCAGGCGGGCGCCGAGCTCCTGCTCCATGAAGCACACCGTCATGCGCACGTAGGTGCTGTCGAGCGCCTTGCGCACGGCGGCCATCTGGCTGGCGATGTCGAGGCAGGGCTGGCCCTCTTCGATCATGCGCTGGATGCCGCGCAACTGGCCCTCGGCGCGTTTGAGCCGGTTCAGCAGGTCGGTGCGGTACTTCTCGTCGTTCAGCACGGCCATGGCGCCATCCTCGCTCGGCTCCGGGTTGATGGGGCCTGCCATTGTGTCCGCTCCGCTCTCAGCCCGCCCCGGCCGCCTTGGAATCCGGCACGCCGAGCTTCCTCAGCACCCAGCCCAGCGGGCAGGCGTCGCTGAAGCCGAACTGCAGCAGGTTCAGCCCGACGAAGGCGGTGAAGGCCAGGAACCACTGGCCGACGAACAGCGGGCTGGCCGGCGCGCCGAGCAGCAGCGAGACGGCGATGAACAGGCCTGCGAAGACCCGGATGTAGCGTTCGACGGTCATGGGACGTCCTTTCGAGGATGGAGGCTGGGAGGGGGTCTCAGGCACCGGCGACCCCCGGGGGCGCGAGGGGCGACGCGTCGGCCGCCCGCTCGATGCGGCGCCGGTTTACCGCGTGGTACAGGACCGGGATGACGACGAGCGTGAGCAGCGTCGACACGAGGATGCCGAAGATGAGCGAGATCGCGAGCCCGTTGAAGATCGGGTCGTCGAGGATGAAGAAGGCGCCCACCATCGCCGCCAGGCCGGTCAGCGCGATCGGCTGCGCGCGCACGGCGGCCGCGCTCACGACCGCGTCCTTGAAGGCCATGCCCTGGCGGACCTGCAGGTCGATGAAGTCCACCAGCAGGATGGAGTTGCGCACGATGATTCCGGCGAGCGCGATCATCCCGATCATCGACGTCGCGGTGAACGGCGCGCCGAGCAGCGCGTGGCCGGGCATGACGCCGATGAGGGTCAGCGGGATCGGCGCCATGATCACCAGCGGCGTCAGGTAGCTGCGGAACTGCGCCACCACCAGCAGGTAGATCAGGATCAGGCCCACGCCATAGGCCGCGCCCATGTCGCGGAAGGTCTCGTAGGTGATCTGCCACTCGCCGTCCCACTTGATCGCGTACTCGCGGAACGGATCACCGGGCTGGCGGATCCAGTACTCGCCCAGTGCACCGGTGTCCGGCAAGGCGGCGTCCTGCAGATGGCCGCGGATGTTGAACAGGCCGTACAGCGGCGAGTCGATGAAGTGCGTGCCGTCTTTGGCACCGGCCAGCGGGCGCTGGCCCACATCGCCCATCACATAGGTCAGCGGCATCAGGTCCTTGGTATACAAGGTCTTGTCGATGACGCCGGTGTGCACCTGCACCAGTTCGGACAACGGCACCAGCGTTCCATTGGCTGCACGCATCGGCAGTGCCAGCAAGGCGTCCAGGCCGACCTGGCGCTCGAGCGGCAATTGAAGTCGCACCGGCACCGGGTATTTCGATTGCCCGTCGTGCAGATAGGTGGTGTCGGCGCCCTGCAGCGCGGCCTGCACCGTCTGCGCCACTGCCGCCACCGGAATACCCAGCGTCTCGGCGCGCTGGCGTTGCACCCGCAGGAAGCTGCGCGGCGCATCGCTTTGCAGCGTGCTGTCGATGCCGACCACATGCGCGGTGTCGCCGAATGCCTTCACGACACGCTGCGCCAGCGCCTGGCGGCCGGCCTCGTCCGGCCCGTACACCTCGGCCACCAGTGGCGACATCACCGGCGGTCCCGGCGGC
>NZ_JBFHKV010000190.1:0-10059 GCF_041595215.1 Stieleria sp.
TCACCGCTCATGAATTCGACCCACGGCCTTCCCGACGTCATCGAAGACGAATCCCAACTCGAGGAACTCCTGATCACGCCGTCGGCGGAATTGATCGAGTGGGCCGCAACGCTTTCGGGAAGCCTCGTGATCCTGGGAGCCGGTGGCAAGATGGGGCCGACTCTGGCCGCACGTGCCCAGCGCGCGATCGATCAAGCCGGGGCCGCTGCCCAGGTCGTTGCGGTCAGTCGATTCTCCGATCCGGTTGCCCGCGACTGGCTCGACCAGCGGGGCGTCAAGACCGTGGCTGCGGACCTGCTTTCGCAAGACGCATTGGACGAATTGCCCGACACCGACACGGTCATCTATCTGGTCGGCTCGAAATTCGGAACCCGACAAAACCCATCGCACACCTGGGCCGTCAACACGATCGCGCCGGCCTGTGCGATGCGGCGTTATCCCCAGTCCACCTTTGTCGCGCTCTCGACCGGAAACGTCTATCCGTTTACACCCACGGACCAAGGCGGGTCGCGTGAATCCGATCCTTTGGAGCCGGTCGGCGAGTATGCGTATGCGGCGGTCGGACGCGAACGCATCTTCGATCATTTCTCGCGCGTCCACGGCACGCCGGTCGCCATGATCCGATTGAACTATGCGACCGATCTGCGCTATGGCGTGCTGACCGATTTGGCACTGAAGGTTTTCCGCGGAGAGACGATCGACGTAACGCAAGGCTACTTCAATTGCATCTGGCAAGGCGATGCAAATGACTTGATCCTACGCGCCGTCCCGCTGGCCCAATCGCCGCCGCGACCGATCAACTTGACCAGCCTGGAAACCTTTTCTGTCCGCGAAGTCGCCCAGACGTTTGGTCGATTGATGAACCGCGACGTCCGGTTCAGCGGTCAGGAATCCGAGACCGCTCTGCTGAGTAATGCATCCCAGTGTGCCGAGCGGTTGGGCGCACCGCCGACGCCGATGGAGCGGGTGATTCAATGGACCGCCCACTGGGTCCGCCAGGACGCTCCGTTGTTGGGCAAGCCGACGCATTTTGAGGTTCGCGATGGCGCCTTCTAAGGGGATGCAACAAAACGCGCCGATGCCGCCTGAATGGGCGATGCAATCGATTCGCAGCGGCATCGTGATCCCGGCGCATCCTTTGGCGCTCGATGCCGAGGGTAACTTCGACCGTCGCAGCCAACGCGCACTGACTCGCTACTATCACGCGGCTGGTGCCGGAGGTCTGGCGGTCGGTGTCCACACGACCCAATTCCAAATTCGCGAGCCCCAACACAATCTGCTTCGACCGGTGCTCGAGCTTGCCGCAGAGACGGCTCGTGATCTGGATGCCGCCGGCGGCCGACAGACCGTTCTGATCGCCGGGATCTGCGGCCAGACGGACCAGGCGATCGATGAAGCCCGGCTGGCTCGAGATCTCGGCTATCACATCGGGTTGTTGTCGCTGGCCGCCTTGCCGGATGCCAGCGACGATCAGTTGATCGAGCATTGCCGGGCGGTCGCCGAGCGGATTCCGATCTTTGGGTTTTATCTGCAACCCGCGGTCGGCGGGCGAGTGCTGTCGGTCGATTTTTGGAGGCGCTTGGCGGGCATCAGCAACTTGGTCGGGATCAAGATTTCGCCCTTCGATCGATACAAGACGCTGGATGTGGTTCGCGCGGTTGTCGAGTCCGGACGCGGAAACGACGTCACGTTGTACACCGGCAATGACGACGCGATCGTCCTGGACCTGCTGACCGACTATGAAATCCGGGTCAACGACTATGTGAAACGAATCCAGATCGTCGGCGGCCTGCTCGGGCACTGGGCGTGCTGGACCCAAAAGGCGGTCGAATTGCTGCAGACGTGCAAGAGCGCCCGGGGGGCCGATCAGATGCAACGCGGGTTGTTGACGCTGGCGACGCAGGTCACCGATTGCAACGCCGCACTGTTCGACGCCGCCAACGGATTCGCAGGCTGTATCGCCGGCATCCAAGAGGTGTTGTATCGCCAGGGGCTGTTGTCCAGCCCTCGGTGCTTGGATCCCGAGGAATGTCTCTCGCCGGGTCAACGCGACGAAATCGATCGTGTGTGCGATGCCTATCCACATCTGATCGACGACGAATTCGTTTCGCGAAACCTGAAGGCTTGGTTGCGCTGACCCGCCGTCCTTGTGGGAGAGGCTGGGCTCTTCTCCCCAATCACCCTCACCATACGGCGACGACTTTCGCCGACTCTCCGATCGCCGATTGAATCCAGTCCAGGAAACGATCCAAGGGCTGGCCGATGCCTTCGCGGAACTCCGTCACTTTGCCGCCGACTTGCATGCACGCCGCCTGGTCGCCGAACCGCCACGCGGATCCCGAAGTGCCTCGTCGGAACGTGTCTTCGGCTGAGCGTCCGACTCGAATGCAGTCATCCAGAATTCGCGATCCCAGTCGAAAGCCGTCCGGAAAGACTTCTTCACCGGTAAACGCCTGCTCGTCACCCGGTGGGAACGTGCGGCCGCGACGATGCCGCATCGCAGCGCGGTGAACTTGGCGAACACTCATCAGATCGATCGGCGGCGGGTCGTTGTTCTTGATCAGCTCGCAACATTTCAGTTTCTCTTCGATCTCAGCCGGCTTGCCGACAATCACCATCACGGCCACGTCGAGATGTTCGCCTCGGGCAGCTGCTTTGAAGCGTCGGCATTGAAACGCGGTCGTCGCATGGACGCGGACCGAGCAGGTGCGCAAGGACGTGTCGTCATACAAGTGGCCGACGGTGGCGAATCCCCATTTGATTTCGCCATCGATTCCATTCCAGCGCAGTAACAATCCGCTGGCTGCGTCGCGTTTCCCGAGTTTGACGCTCGCCGCGGTGGGAACATAATCGCCGAGCGACTCGACATCCGATCGAATCACCAACAAGTCGAACTTGCCGTCGCTGCGTTTGAGTCTGATTTGAAAGTGCGGCGGAACCCGTTGGGCAGGGGCCACACGTCGACGTTTGCGGGGCAGATAGACGCGCAGGGCGAGCTGCCATCCGAAGGGTTTGCCACCGCTGTACTTTCGTCCGATTCCGATTTCGCTGGACTGTCCGGTGATCGCTTTGACGTGGCGTTTGGCGGTCGCGACCACTCGCCGCCACTGATCAGGTGTGAGTTCGTCGTATCGCTTGATCGTTACCGCTGGCATCATTCGTTCAATCCCATCAACCGTTCTGACAGGGTGACCACAGGCTGCGGGTGAACCGCGGGACCCCCAGTCCCGATACACCCCCCGTGGGAACTTACTTTGTCGTACCAAGGATGGGAGACAGAAATGCGTCACAAATCTCTGCCCGCCGTGCTGTTGGCGGTCGGCCTGTTGGCGATGGTTGGAAGTCTGGGCTGCACGCCGCGTGTCCGGATTCGTGCGGCGCCCGGCCCTGACGACACCGGCATTCGGTACTATCGCCCAAAGCCGTATCTGCGGATTGAACCGGGCGGCAGCGTGGTGACCGAGGGCAAGGTTTCGACCACACGGCCGAGCGATGAGTTCGTGGCCATCTCGCTGGAATACCTGCCGGATTTCTCTGAAGAGTATTCGATCGACGTGCGTCCCGGGCTGGGATCGGCCCACGTCTCGGTCGGCTTGACCGATGGTTGGAATCTGACATCGCTGAACCAAGAGCTTGATTCGCAGTTTGACGAAAACGTCAAAGCGATCGCCGACTTGGCCAAGGCGGGAACCGGTTTTCTTCCCACGGCCGAGGACTCCGGCGGCGGCGTGCCGGGAAGCTCGCAGAAGTTTGTCGTCGCGGCGACCAACGTCCCGATCGGGTACTACGAATCGGTGATCAGCAAAGACGCGTGTGGCAAGAAACGTTTGTACGGTTGGCGATACGTCGGTTTCCTGCCGTTCAGTCCTTGTCCGACCGAGATGTGCGGTGCTCAGCAGTTGGCTTGCGGTTCGGTCCCATCGGAACTGTTCGGCATCGTGTTTGACAACGGCGTGATGACGTTCAAGCGTCTCGATGCGATCGGTGAAGTGGCCGACACGACGCGACAACCGGTCAGCACGGGGCAGTTCGTCGTCAGTGCTTCGCGGCAAGAGAGGCTGGACGCTTTGGCCACGGCCATTCGGAAAGCGATTCTGCAAAACGAAGGCATGGAAGCCAAGGTGCACGTGACGCAGACCCACGACGCCATGACCGTCCAGTGGGACATCGAATTGCTGGGGGCGATGACCAAGGCGACGACACGAGAACGCTTGATCAAATCGCTCGTCCAGCACGAAGCGGTCGAGCAGGCGCTGCACGATCTGGGCGATCCGATTCCGACGGTCATGCCGATCACGGGACTGCCGGGGCAAGAGTGACTGGAGGTCATGCGGCGCGTGATGGCCGTCCGGTGGCGGCGCTTGGAAACGCGTTGACGGACCGGAGGGCTTGCGCCCTGCCGCTAACAGATAACGGATGGTGTGAGCGGAACGGCGCGAGCCGTCCGGTCGCGGCGTGCGACAATTGACCGGCTGCACGTGGTGGGTGCCCAGGCCTAGAATTCAGCGTCGCAATCCTTCTCATGTTTGAGAAAACCATCATGATGGACGTCGAACTTCTTAGTCGACTGCAGTTTGCCGGAACGATCATGTTCCACTACTTGTTTCCGCCGCTTTCGATCGGTCTGGGGCTGCAGTTGTTCTTGTGCGAGTTGGCGTATGTCCGCACGGGGCATCCGGCGTGGGAAGCTGCGGCTCGATTTTGGACGCGCGTCTTTGCGGTCAATTTCGCGATGGGCGTGGCGACCGGGATCGTGATGGAGTTCGAATTCGGAACCAACTGGGCGGCGTACTCGCGATTCGTCGGCGATGTGTTTGGGTCCGCGCTTGCCGCCGAAGGCATTTTTGCGTTCTTCTTGGAGAGCGGATTTCTGGCGATTCTGGTGTTCGGCTGGGACCGCGTCGGTCCGAAGATGCATCTTTTCAGCACCTTGATGGTGTTTCTCGGATCGGTCTTTAGCGCCGTTTGGATCGTGATCGCCAACAGTTGGCAACAGACTCCGGCGGGCTATCACATCGTTTGGCAAGAGATTCAGGGCCAAAGCATTCCCCGCGCCGAAGTGACGGATTTTTGGGCGATGGTGTTTAACCCATCGTCGGTGGATCGTTTGACGCACACCCTGCTCGGGGCGTTGGTGCTGGGCGCCTTCTTCGTCGCGTCGGTGTGCTCGTTCTATTTGCTCAAGCAGCGACATGAAGACGTCGCGCGGCGTTGTCTTTCGATTGCCCTACCGAGTGCGTTGGCGTTCACACTGCTTGCCGCACTGACCGGTCACGACTCGGCCCAGAAATTGGTCGAAACGCAACCGGCCAAGCTGGCTGCGATGGAGGCGCATTTTGAAACGACCGACCAGCCCACCGGGCTGTATTTATTCGGCTGGCCGGATGCGGAAAACGAAACGGTTCACTTCGGTGTTCGCGTGCCTTGGTTGCTCAGCTTGATGGTCTACAACGATCCCGGCAAACCGGTTCCGGGCATGGATCAGATTCCCGAATCCGACCGCCCGCCGGTTTGGCTGCCGTTTCAAATGTTCCACCTGATGGTCGGCTTGGGCACGATGATGATCGTGCTGGCGGCGTTGGCGTGTTGGTTTTGGTTTAAACAAACGTATCAAAACCATCGCTGGTTGATGTGGTCGATCGTGTTGATGCCGCTGGCGGCGATGACGGCCAACCAGGCCGGATGGATCACCGCCGAAGTCGGACGGCAACCCTGGATCGTGCACCCGTCGGTTCAAAACGGTGTGGAAATGATGGGATTAAGAACCAAAGACGGGCTGAGTGAATCGGTGACGGCCGAGCAAGTGCTCAGTTCGATCGTCTTGTTCGCCGTCATCTATTCGCTGTTGTTCGCGGTTTGGATCTTTGTGCTCAACCACAAGATCCAACATGGACCCGAAAGCATCGAGGAACTTGAATCGCATAAGCGGACTCGCAGCGCATCGAAACTGTCGGATCAGATCCGTCACGGAGGCACAGGCCGTGGCGGCGGACTCATGGACGAGGAGTTGTGATGAGCTACGACACGATCACGTTGGTCTGGTTTTTCCTGCTCGGTGTGTTGCTGACCGGGTACGCGATCCTGGACGGATTCGACCTGGGGGTCGGAATCCTGCATCCATTCATCGCCAAAGATGATCGCGAGCGGCGGTTGGTGATGAACTCCATCGGACCGCTGTGGGACGGCAATGAAGTCTGGTTGGTGACCTTCGGCGGGGCGTTGTTCGCTGCGTTCCCCAACGCGTACGCCACGGTGTTCAGCAGTTTTTACGCCGCATTCCATTTGCTGTTGACGTGTCTGATCGGCCGGGCGGTCAGTTTGGAATTCCGTTCCAAGGTGCATTCGACCGCTTGGCGACGTTTTTGGGACACCGGATTCTTTCTCTCGTCGATCACCGCGGCGGCTCTGTTAGGAATCGCCGGCGGTAACGTGATGGCCGGCATGCAAGTCGGCCCGATGTTCCGATACGAGGGCGGGTTGCTGGACCAGTTGTACTGGTATCCGTTGCTGGTCGGGGCGCTCACCGTGTCGTTGTTCGCGCTGCACGGGTCGATCTATCTGTTTCTTAAAACAGAAGACGAGCTGCAGCAGCGAGTACGCAGCCGGATCCTTCCACTGTTTTATTGTTTTGCGGGACTGTATGCGGTGGTCACCATCGCCACCTGGTTGCACGTCCCGCACGCGACCGAAACGCTGACCCGGCATCCATGGTTGTGGATCGTTCCGGTGCTCAACGCGTTGGCGGTGTTGAACATTCCGCGGGCGATGCATTTGGGCAAACCCGGCTACGCGTTTTTTACTTCGTCGATGGTCATCGCCGCGTTGGCGTCATTGTTCAGCGTCGCGATCTTCCCCAATTTCGTGCTTTCGACGATCGATCCGGCGTACAGCGTGACGCTGGAGAACGCCCGCAGCAGCCACCAGACGCTGATCACCATGCTGTGGATCGCCTTGATCGGTATGCCCTGCGTGGCCAGTTACACGATCACGATTTACTGGATCTTTCGCGGCAAGGTGCAACTGGATTCGAACAGTTATTGAGTCGGCATCAGTCGTCGTCATCGTGGTTTCGGCGCGCCACGCGTCCGCCTTTGGCGGCGATCGAGGTGAGGCTTCTGGTGAGATCGACGCCGATTTCATCAGCCAGTTGAATGCACAACGCGATGGGGCTGCGGGCATCCGATTGGTCGGCTTCTTTCAAACGGTTTTCGACGTGAATTCGATCGAGCGACTCGGGTAGTCGCACGATCGATTGGGAGTACCACATCACCGCACGATCTTCGGCGCCTTGGCGGTAGGCGCCGGATCCGCGCCGGCTGAGTTCCCACCAGGCGTCACCGAGTGCGACTTGATCGATCGCACGCGATGCCCCGCGGAGGTCCATTTTGACGACTTCGACCAGATCTCCGCCGGTGCCCTCGGCAATCAGGGGCAGCCCGGTTTGCCAATCCCCTTTGATGAAGCACAGGAAGCTACCGAAGGCGGCCCCTGCGGCGACGTCCTCGGGGTTGGTGCGAAACCGCTCCAGATCGTCGACGGATTGGTCGTACTCGCGTTTCGCCGCGCCGAGCTGTGTTCGCAGACGCGTCAACAAACGCGAAACCTTGTCTTCGCGATTGCTTGAGGTGAATCGGTTCGCGATGCGCGCGACGGAGCTGGCCAGCATGTATTCGTTTTCGCGAATGCCCGCATAGATCACGGGAATCGCCCGTTTGAGAATGCCGTCACCCTTGACGATGCTCGCGTCGCGGCTGGCGGTTTCTTCGCCAAAGGCTTGAATCCATTTCAAGTTCTCGCGAAACGAGTCGACTTCGAATCGGGCCACGCGTTGATCGATGGCTTTGATCAACAGGGTTCCGTCATTGGATTCGATTGCCAGCCGGAGCGCGGCCTGTTGTAGCGCAAACGCGCCGGACGGATCGGCTTCCATGTCCTCGGCAAGGGCGACGAATTCCGAAGCCAGCTTTCGTTTCTCGTCGGCGCTCTTGGCGTGTTGGATCTTGTCGCGGAAGATTTCTCGCAGCTTGTTTTGGGCAGCGGTGAGTTCGATCGCCGAGGGAACGGGTTCTCGTGTCATCGTCGGGTCGTCGACCATCAGCGGCAGATCGATTCCCATGTCGACTTGCGGTCTGATGATGTCGTCGGCCGTTTCGGCGACTTGATCGGGTGTGAGGGACGCTTCGGGTTCGGGGTCGTCTTCGGCTTGTTCGACCGTGATTGCACGATGGATGTCTCCGGCGCGAAGCGCGTCACTTTTGTCGTAGGTCATCGCCTGAAAAAGCTTCGCGTCGCTGAGTCCCTGCTCAAGTAGCACAGGGAAGCCGTTGGCCCAGAGGGCGAAGGTCCCATCGACGCGCAGTTTGCCCAGGTAGGGGCTCATCTTCATCGGCGACTTGGGATCGAAGTCCTTCGGTTCGGTCCAGTGGACGGCGTGCGCGTCATTGACCTCGACCAACATGATGGTGTTCTCGGGGCCGTCATCGATCATCGCGGGCGTGAGCGCCCTGTTTTCGCCAAAGATGAAGGCGGAATCGACCGGCAGCTGGTAGTTTGTCTTGACGTCAAAACGCTCGGGTGAGACGAAGGCATCGGGGATGTACTGCAGCAGGTCTTTGTTGGGTGGCATGTTCCAAGCGCGACTGAAGTCAAACTGCTTGTACAATTCCTCGTGACCCAGGTAGGGCAACAATTCGACTCGCCACGAAAGCGTCGGGACTCCACCTGAATTGGTCGTGTAAGACTTGGGGTAATGCCCCTTATCATCCAGGTACAGGGTCAGCGCTTCGTTGATCCGTTGCAGATTGTCAAACGCTCTTCGTCGGCGCTCGGCAACGGTCAACTCGGTATCGGGTTGGCGTTGCGAGATCGGTCGGATGCCGATCGTGTCTGTCAAACTCGTTCGGTCATCGGATTCATCGGATTCGCTTTCGGCGATTTCTTGGGTCGGTCTGTCCTTCGGCAGCGACGACGCGACACTGGTGTTCACGATTTGCGGGCGCGGCTTGGCAGCCACCGGATCTGCGACGGGATCGGCAGCCGTTGCCGGCTTCTCGGCGGCGTTCTGACTGGCAACCTGCTGGTTGGCGGTTCCGCCAGCGCGATCCCGTTGTGCATGCTTCAGGAACAGGTCTTGCTGACTTTCGCCACATCCCTGAATCAGGCCCAGCAGACAAATGAAGGCTGCATAGCGGAACGATTTCGGCATGTCGTCGGTGCTGCGTTGCGTTGAACCAGGCACGGTACTCTCTCTTTGAACGTCTAAATGTCGCATAGAATTCGCTTGACCCAACCGTGTGTCAGGGCTCCACCGCCACAGCACCAAGTTTGCTGGATGTCGAATTCGTCGTGTTGTTCGCATTGGTCACTGACCAGTTTGGACAGCCTTCCGCGCATCTCATCGATTCGATGTTCGACTCCTTCGAATTGAGTTGCCGGATGCTCCAGAGACGCGGGGTTGCGTTTCAGTGTTTCTGCCTCGGAGTGTGTCGTTTTGGTGGCTCGGCTGATCAATCGAGTGAATTCATTGCCGCCCGATTCGAAGGACCAGAACCAGCACGACACGCTGCTGACGATGATCGCGATGGTCATTTCCGCGCCACAGTCAAACAGAGCCACGGTCGGCAACTTCCCGTCCGCGCGGTCGTCGGTTTGATTCCGTTCCAACCGCTCGGCGAACTCAAATGCGGCAAAATTCATCAGGGCGATCGGCGTCGCTTGCAAACCGCTGACGGGCAAACCGGCCAAGCTGAGATTCTCGAGATAGCGATCAACGAACTGCTTCTTTGCCGCTGACACAAACGCCGGGCGTCCGATCGCAGTCAATTCGTCTTCGGGAAGGGGGGCAATCCAACGCACGCAAGCCACTTCGTCCAGCGGCAGCGGAATCCGAGACTCCACCTCCTTTTCGAACAGTCCTTTCACTTGCTTGTCGGCGATCGGGGGCAATTTGACGAAGCGTGAAACCAGCTCGCGGGCAGGGAAACTGACCCAGACGGGCGTCGATTCGACATCGTGCTGGTCCATGAACGTTGCGATCGCCGTCCGAATCGATTCGTCCAA
>NZ_JBFHKV010000191.1:0-10020 GCF_041595215.1 Stieleria sp.
TCAAATTCCCTGTCAGATTGTGGATCTGAACTCCAGCGGTTGCGCGATTCGCTATCGGCAAACCCGGTCGCTGTTCAAGTCAACGACGTTGGAAATTCGCAACCTCGCGGGACACGACACCTTACAGATGCTCGCGCGGGTTTGCTGGTCTCGTCAATCGGGACTCGATCAATACGCCAGCGGTTTGTATTTTCGCCGTTCGCTTCCCGATGACTTCATTTCAGCTGGCATCCGCGCCGGGCAACTCAGTCGCCGAACGGCACAGCGAGAAACGGTCGACGTCGCAGTCACCATCCGGCAGTGCCAGCCCCAAAACCGCAGCGAGGGGCGAATCGTTTCGACCAGTCGCAGCGGACTACAAGTCATCGGCTCGGATGAATTACTGGTCGGATCACGACTGATGCTGCAGCTCGACGATGGCAACGCCGTCGTCGGCACGAGCGTATGGAGCTCGCGACGAGGGACGCAGTATGCCTCCGGGATCGCGTTCACGCACGCCGGCAACGGGCGTCAGTTCCACAACGCCGTGCTCGAACAGGCGTAGCGGAAGCCGCCAACGGTTTGCCGACTTACTCGCCGCGGTTGATGATCTCGCCCATCAGATAACAGCGAAAACTGGCGACGAGCTGCTGGACCGCGTCGTTCAATTCACGGCGACGGCGATCGCGGTTTCGGATCGGCTTGAGTTCCAAATGGACTTTCGTGCTGCAACCCGGTGTCGCGTTTTCGGTCAGCAGTTCGTCTTTTTGTGCATCGCTAAGCGTCAGCACTGCGTGGAAGGAGATTTTGTGATCGATGCGACGGCGGCCGCCCGGACTGGATCCCGAGACGACTTTCAACGAAAGCTGGTTTTCGGCGACATTGACGATCTCGGCGTGGTGATCGGCGATGAAGCCGCGCAGTTTCTCGATCACCAGATCGACCGGGACGGGTGTCAAGATGTCGACCTTCGTCGCCACGGCTTCGTCGCCGCCGATCAACCAGTCGAACCAACCGACGCGGTGCGCGGGCTCGGCGACTTCGGACATTTTCCCCAAGCCCAGCTGAACGACTCGATTGCGGCCGTTGTCTTTCGCCTTCAGCAAGGCTCGGTCGGCTCGTGCCAACACGGTTTCCGCACTGTCGCCGGATTGATATTCGGTGACGCCGAAGCTGGCGGTGATGCATTCACCGCCGAGGGCTTCGATGGGTGTCGATTCAAGTGTTTGACGGACGACTTCAGCGCGTTTGGCGCCCGTGGCGTTGTCACACGCGTTGGCCAACAGCAGAAATTCTTCACCGCCGTAACGCGCCACCAAATCCCCTTCGCGACTCTGCGACCGCAGAACGTTGGCAAAGACCTTGAGTGCCTCGTCACCGGCCGGGTGGCCGAACGTATCGTTGATTCGTTTGAAATGGTCCAGATCGCAAATCACCAGCGCAAACGTTGGTCCGCCCGCGACGGTGGCGGCGACCATCTCTTCCAGCGTGGTGTCGAAATGGGCGCGGTTGGCGACACGCGTGAGTCCGTCCAGTCGCGTTTGTTTGTGTAGCGTATCAAGTCGACGTTCCAAATGCTCGCGGTCGGACAGGTCGTGAACCACAATCACAGTCCCGTGAGACCCAGGGCGCTCGCCGTGTACGGGAGCGACTTCGACGTGCACCGAAACGGGATCGGTTCCGACGGCTTCGATGATCATCGCACGTCGTACTGATTCGCCCGTTCGAAAACACTCTTGCAACGGACAGATCGTTTCGTCATCGCGGTCGCGGTCGGTGTCACGCATCCGTAGTGCCGCGGCAGACCATTGTTTTCCGATAATCGCTTCGGCGGGTAGATCGGTTAGTCGCTCCATCGCAACGTTCCACTGCGAGACGTTTCCTTCGCCGTCGGTAAAGGCGACGCCGTCTTTGAGTGTCGACAACAGGCGTTGATTGAAAAGTGTTTCGCGGCGGACGACCTCTTTGGTTCGATGCGACTTGCCGACCGCGGGGTTTGCAGTCCCGGTCCAGAATGCCTGAGAATCTTCGGGACGCAGTTGCTGGAGCCAGCGGTGGACCATCGATCCTTGCAGAATCTCCGGTCGGGATTCGAGCAGGCGGCTGAAATCGAGGACCAAATCTGGATCGAACTGGGTGCCGCTACCGCGAACGAGTTCGGCAATCGCACGATCTCGGCTCATTGCCGGCCGGTACACATGCTCGGTCGTCATCGCGTCAAAGGCATCCGCAATCGCCAGCATCCGCGCGCCCAACGGCAGCGCCTCGCCCTGCGGTGTTTCGCCGTCGCGTCGACTGTCGTACCAGAGGTTGCAGTAGCGAATGATGTCCAACAGATCAGGGTCTGTGGTACAGCCTTGCAGAATATCGCAGCCGAGATCAGGACAAGTGTCCATCACAAGCTGCTCGTCGACCGTCAGTTTCCCCGGCTTGCGCAAAATGCGATCGGGAATCCCGATCTTGCCGACGTCATGCAGCAGCGCCCCGACTTCGATTCGATCGCGGACGTCGTGATCGAGTCCCATTTGCTCGGCCCAACTGCTGCAAAACAACGCCACCCTCAATCCGTGTGCGGCGGTCGCGGGGTGTTTGGTCCGCAGCGCGTAGAACAACGAAGTCGCGATCCCCAATCGGACGACGGCCAAACGGTTCTCGGCGTCTTTCTCAGGACGTTCCGCAGGGGATTCGCTGACGGCGTCCGAGGCGATCTGCAATTTCGCCAGCAGATTGGTGACGCAATTCGCCGCTCCCCGAGCAACCGTCGACGAATTCGGCACGCCCCCCGTGGCGGGAACGGCAGCGTTGAAGGTACTAGATTGGGGCTCGAAAGGGGTCTGAGGATGAGTCATTAGGCTCAAATGCGGAGGAGTGACGACGAGAATACCGGCTACTGGCAACCATAGGTCACGTCGGCCGCTCGGGGCGTCGAAAAGAGCGTGATTCTCCCTTGTCGCCTGACTGGTAGAACCGGGACAAGAGGCGCGACGCGCGCCCCCCGTGATGGCGGAGGTTTCCTTTCAAAGCTTGCGATTTGCTGTCACCCCACCTACCATAAAGGGGTCTGCTGGGCGAAGGGTGTCGCCGAAAAGAAGGCAGCAAGCACCGGCTATTGTGAAGCTTCTCTTTTGGTATCGGCACCGTGAGTCTCTCTGACATCGATCGAATCCTGCTACAACGCTGCATCGACGGAGCGCCGCGCGCCTGGCAGGATTTCGTGGAACGCTTTCTCGGATTGGTGATCCACGTCGCCAATCACACCGCCGAATCACGCGGCCTGACGCTCGACGAATCGACCCGAGACGACTTGGTCGCCGAAGTCTTTTTGGTCCTGTTGGCTTCGGACCGGGGGGTTTTGCGACGATTTCGCCGCGACAGTTCCCTGGCAACCTACCTGACCGTGATCGCACGTCGGGTGATCGCCCGAAGGTTGCATCAGGAAGGTTTCCGAACCCGGTTGTCGGTCACCGGTGCCGAACCGGCCATGAACGAGCCGACCGAACGGATCGAGAATCGCGAAGAAGTGGAACGTTTGATGAGCCGGCTTGATCCCGAGGAATCGAGTGTGGTCCGAATGTACCATCTGGAAGGGATGTCCTACCAAGAGATCAGTCAGGCGATCGGGCTGTCCGAGAACTCGATCGGGCCGATGCTCAGTCGAGCGCGACAAAAAATGCGCGAGGGTGCTTGAGGGTTGATGAACAAGTCAAAGGAAAATGCTCTGTCGTCGTGCGCTCGGCGGAGTTTTATCAAGGATAGCGGGCTGATGATCGCCGGGGGCGCCATCGGTGGCGCCGTCGCGGTCGGAAAAGCGGTTCAGGGCGGTAGCACTGCCCCAATCAAAATCGCGATCATCGGTTGCGGTCGCCGCGCCCGTGAACTCGCCGATGCCGTCTGGGCCATCGACGACGAAGCGGTGCAACTGGTCGGACTGGCGGATTACTTTCATTCGCAAACGCAGTCGATGTACCGCAGTTTGAAAGGACGCTACACCGGCCAGATCGCAGCGGATTGTGTTCGTTCCGGCGGCGAAGATTGTCTCAGCCCGATCCTGGAGTCGGACGCCGACATCGTCTACGTGACCACACCGCCGGTGGATCGCCCCGACTGTTTTCAACGCATCGTCGAAGCCGGCAAGCACGTCTTTCTGGAAAAGCCACTCGCCGCGGACGCCGCCGGCGTGCTCCAGACCATCGACACGGCGAAACAGGCCGAGGCCGCCGGATTGACCGTGCATGTCGGTTTTCAGCGACGCTATGACAACCGTTACCAAGACGTGATCCAACGCGTGCGCAACGGCGCCATCGGAACGCCCATCTTTGCCAGAGCGTTTTGCAATGCGGGATCCCTGCGGCCACCGGTCCACGCCCGGAACGAATCAGACGCCGAATTCCAACGCCGCAATTGGAATCATTATCAATGGACCGGAGGCGATTTCTTGATCGAGCAGCACGTCGCGGGGTTGGACGTGATCCGTTGGGCGCTCGACCAACCCGCCTTCGTCGCTCAAGGTCAGGGAGGCTGGGGCAGCTTCGACACCGCTGAACATCAATCACTGCCAACCGATCGATCGGGCGATGTATTTGATCATCATACCGTTGAATTTGAATTCGCCAGCGGCGCGGTGTTGCTGTCGCAATGTCGTCGAGTGGCCAAATCGTGGAACAATACCAGCGAACACGTCCACGGTACCTTGGGACGGGCCGAATTGTCCGCAGGCAAAATCTATTCCCTCGACGGCGAGGTCGTCTGGCAGTCCGATCAACCCTCGTCGCTCAAAGCGGCGACGGTCGCACAGCAACGAGCCTTCCTGCAATCGATTCGCCGCGGCACCGCGGAAAACCAGGTGGCGTCTGCGGCCGCCAGCACGCTGATGGCAATGCTGGGACACCAAGCGACGCGAACCGGCAAACGGATCCAGATGGTCAAATGGATCAACGAAGCCAAGTACCGCATGGGACAAGCCACGAACGCCTGAAGCGATTCACTGTGGCGGCATCGGTATTTCCAACGGTGACAAACGGCAGTGACTTGCTGACACGAACGAGGCTACGGTTGGCCCGCCGAATCGTTGTTGGACTTGCGTCTGATCGTGACCGACACCACCTCCGGCAGCACCGACTCGATCTCCAGCGACTCGGGAATGTTCTTCAGGTGAGCTTCCGTTCGCCAATAGTTTCTTAACCGCCCCCCTTCTCGCTCGGTGTCTAACGAGACCGTTGCGGTCGTCGCGTCCAGCAGAGCGAATGCGGATTCGGTACCTGAGAGCGTCACTTCCGCATACGTTGGTTTCGGCTCTTCGATTTCCCAACCGTCGCGGAGGTTTCGAAATTCCACCGGCACGACAAGCGTGCGCTGGATCATTTCAGTCTCGAAGGCAAACATCAGCCACAGCAGCAACGCGCCGGCCACGGATAGAACCGGGACCGACACACGACGAAACCAACTGGGGCGGGCCATGTTGGCCGACTCGGCGCCCTGCAACGACCTGATCAACAACGGCACAAGACTTTCCGCTTCGACGCGTTGCAGTTCTCCATCCTTGGCAACGCTAATCGTGCCACGCTCTTCGGACACGACCAAGATCGTCGCGTCGGAGACTTCCGCCAACCCGACGGCAGCAGCATGTCGAGTGCCGCCTTCGGACAGCTTCGCCGCCTGTTGGGTCAATGGAAGATGCACGCCTAGTCGACTGATGCGCTCGCGCTCAATGATGATCGCACCATCGTGCCCCGGCGACTTGGGATGAAAAATACTCAACAACAATGGCTGACTTGCTTTCGCATCAACGTCCACGCCACCACGGAGGTGACGTTCCAATGGCTGACGACCTGGTAGAACGATCAGCGCCCCGACGCGATGGTCAGCCATTTGACAAACCGCTTCCGCCAAGATCTCTGCCAGACCAAACGACTGCCGATCACCCGGGGCATCGGACCGCCAAAGGCCAGGCGACCACGTCCACGAAGTCAGCCGCTCGAAGCCGTGCCGGATGTCCTGTTGGAAGACAATCACCAATGCCAACAGAATGGCGACCGAGCCGTAGTGAAAGACCATTGTCACCAGATAAAGGTCCAACCACCGCGCGAGCAGGAAGATCATGGCGATCGTGGTGACGACCACGCCCAACGATCGAGACGCACGATCCCTGAGCCAAAACAGTGTCAGGCAAAGCAGCACGCCAATGATGGCGACGTCCAGCAGATCAGTGAGTGAAAATGTCTGCCAAGCGTCGCGTACGATCTTCATCAGCTCGCCTCTCCAGGGTCCAACCGAAACAACACACAAACACGACCGCCCACAGTGCCCCGCAAACGCAGGAGTGTCGTGAATGGATCAGCCAGTTCCTTCGCGGCCACCTCAGCGCAAAGAGTGATTCTGCGTCAAGTCACCGAGCCCTTCTGCAATTTCCATGCCGTAGAAACTAGCGAGCACACTGGTCGGTTTTCGCGCATCGGAATCAACCTTCCTCTGCAATCGACGAATTGACGATCTGAGTGCTTCTCCCTCCCAGCCGGATCATCGACTTCAGTCCCGAGCGAAGCAGTGAGCCGCGACGCTCAAGCGGCCAAAACATCCTTCAGCCCCCGATTCAATTTGCCACTTGTTCTCATTCCATCATTGCGCCCTCGAGAACACGTTGGCAACGAGCGGACGATGACGCTTCGGAACGACCAAACCTCGCGAATTCATGAAGATCACCCCGTTGGCGATACGGTTGGAACGCAAGTTGCCTGTGGCCTGTCGCTTGAATCGATGTTCCGACAAGGAACGCGACCAGCAGTATCGATACCGTTCATTGCTCACCCGTGGCGACGGTCCACGATAACAACTCGAAAATGGAAGGCCCTGCGGATGAGTGATGATCAACGGCAAATGCTCGGCCGGCTGAAGAACGACCTGTTCACCGCAGCCGTGATCGGGGTGGTGATTGCCCTCAGCGTCGGCATCTCGACCTTCGCGATGGGACACGTGGGCGATGGAGAGGCGCGGCGTTTACTCGAATCGGTGATCCCGACCAGTCGCTTGTTCTGCTCGAGCATCTTGACGGTTTCGGCCACCGTGCTGGCGTTGATGTTGACCATGATCGGGTTGGGGCATAACGCCGATGCGGGTTTCTCCGACGCTCACTATCACCGGATCATCAAGATTGCACTCTACGACGCGATCCTCTTCGGGGGCGGCGCGATCGTGTTCGTTTTGCACTGCGTGCCGATCTACGATTCAGACACGATTCCCGGCTGGTGGTATCCCACGATCTATTACGGGGTGCTCGTCACGCTCGCAATACTGGCCGGCGGCGCCGTCGCGATCATCACGTTGCTCTACCTGGCCGTCAAAGATCTCATCGAAGTGATCGCATTGGGGAGAACGGATCACTGCCTCGCAATGTCGGTCTCAGACAGTGATGAACCAGACGGCGATCAACCAGACGGTAAAGCATCGGACGACGCTGAATAGCCTAGACCGCGACCGTTGGGTCCCCCCGAAACCACCGAGCAAGGGCTGAGAGACCTGGCTGAGGGATAGGGCGCACCGATGCATCCGGCGATCGACCAAGCTGGAGGATTCGAGACCAGACCCTGGCGTGAATCTGTTTGAAAATCGGTCGGCGCTTCGAAGCTGGATGGCTCTGCGACAGCGACGACCAGCTTGGCCCGTCGTTTGCATGGAAGGCTCAACCGCAAGTTGCTCTTTTGTCAACAATGACCGTCCGCAGGAGGATGACCCAGCATGTTCGTTCAAGAAACTGTGTTAACTGATGGCATCGCCCAGCTGTCTTATCTGCTCGGCGATACCGACACGGGCCGCGCTGCCGTGATCGATCCGCGAACCGACGTCGAGGTTTATGAACAGCTCGCGCGGAAGCATGGCTTGTCGATCACCCACATTTTCGAAACACACATTCACGCGGACTTTGTGTCGGGAAGCCGGTCATTAGCCCAGCGCGTCGGACGAGCAAAAATCTATTTAAGCGGAGATCATGCGGACTATCAGTTTGATGGTGAGCCCGTCGTTGATGGAGATTCCTTCGACTTCGGTTCCTTTCATCTGACGGCACGCCATACGCCGGGGCACACGCCGGAGCATCTGACGTTTGAAATCGCTGAGAGCGACCACCGCGACACGCCGTGGGCCGTGTTCACCGGCGATTCACTGTTCGTGGGTTCGGCCGGTCGGCCTGACTTGCTCGGGGAAGGCCAGACCGCGCAGCTGGCCGAAGCGTTGTATCACACCTTGTACGGCTATTTCTTAAAGCTGGATGACTTCGTAACGGTCTTCCCGGGCCACGGCGCCGGCTCGGCATGTGGAGCCGACATCGGCGATCGCCTGCAGAGCACGATCGGGTACGAGCGACGCACGAACGCATTCCTCAGTTATCCCGACCTGGAGTCGTTCTGCCAGTTTGTGGTCTCCGATGCCCCTCCGGTTCCATGGCACTACCCGAAATTGAAGAAGGTCAACGCGGCGGGACCGGAGATCATGGATCGTCTGCCAACCATCCCGGCACTTCCACCAGACGACTTCCGTCGCGTCGCACGCGAACCCGGCGTCCACGTCGTGGACACGCGGTCCATGCTGGCCTTCGGCGGAGGTCACGTTCCCGGTGCGATCAACATCGGAGGGCGACCAGAGATGTCGGCGTGGGCGGGGCAAATGCTGGACCTGGACCAGCGTCTACTGTTGGTCGTCGAAAGCGAAGACGATCTCGATCGGATCCAGCGACTGCTCGTCCGTACCGGGCACTGTAATTTCGCGGGCTACCTGAGCGGCGGAATGAAGGCGTGGGAGATCGGCGGATTACCGCTGGAGACTCTGGAACAAATCCCTGTCCAGCGACTGCGTGAGTTGCAGGTCAGCGACGGCGATCTGACGATTTTGGATGTTCGCGCCCCCGACGAATGGGCGTCCGGTCACATTCCAGGTTCGAAACATCACTTCGTCGCCGACATGCGCGACCGCATCAATGGCTTGGACAAAAATGCACGATACGCCACGTATTGTGCCAGCGGATATCGGGCCAGCATCGCCGCCAGCCTGATGAAGTCGCGTGGTTTCAGCGATGTCAGCAATGTTCCCGGAAGCTGGGGCGCTTGGAAGGCGGCCGGGTTCCCGAGTGAACAACCCGAAGGAGCGACGGCATGATCCTGCAAACGCGATTCCCTTCGCTGACAGTGCTCGCCGAAGTCAATCCGCTCGAGTACTCCGGTCCCGCGTGGTCGCCCTACTTGGTCGGAGCGTTGATCGGCGTGCTGTCGATGTTGACGTTCTATTTTTCAAATAAACCCTTGGGCGCGTCGACAGCCTACGCGCGTGTGGCCGGCATGCTGGGCAATCTGGCAGCCCCACGTCACACGCAACGGCTGAAGTACTTCCAAGACAATCCGCCAAAAGTTGGCTGGGAAGTCATGCTGGTGCTCGGCGTGATCCTCGGTGCCTTCTTGGCGGCATGGAGCGGAAACGAATGGACCGGACGTCTGTTACCGCTGATGTGGCAAGACCGCTTTGGAGCCGATAGCGGATTGCTTCGTGTCATCGTCGCGTTCGGCGGCGGCGTACTGATGGCGTTTGGTGCACGAATGGCCGGAGGCTGCACCAGCGGCCACGGGATCAGCGGCACGCTGCAATTGGCGGTCGGATCTTGGATCGCCGCCATCTGCTTTTTCATTGGCGGTATTGCGACCGCGATGCTGATGTACGCCGTTTAGGCGGCCAATCTTCCCCAGGAGCCCACCTCATGTCCACCACCACTGAAAAGCCAAGCGATACACCGGCGACCGATACACCGGCACACGACACCACAACACCACACGCCGAAAACGATCATGACAAGCAACCCAAGCCGCTTCCGGCGGCTCACCGTTCACTTGCGTTGGGCGTGCTCTTCGGCGTTGTCTTTGGCTTCCTGTTGCAAAAAGGCGGCGTCGCAAAGTTCCACGTCTTGATCGGACAATTGTTGTTAGAAGACTTCACCGTGGTGAAAGTCATGCTGTCCGCTGTCGTCGTGGGCATGTTGGGAATCCACGCCATGCACAGGGCCAA
>NZ_JBFHKV010000192.1:0-10020 GCF_041595215.1 Stieleria sp.
CCGACGGCCGTCGTTTGGACGGTATAGACCGGGCTGTCGAACGAGACCCGGACATGTGACTGGGCACCCAGATTGTAAATCTCGTCGGGCTCGATGTTGAGAACCAGATTGGTCAGATTCTGTCCGTCGGTCAGATCGCCATAGTGCAGAAACAACCGCGCGTCGGCGTTGTGCGGATCGGTATAAATGTGCTCGATCCGATCGGTGTTGAACGTGCTGCTGCGACGGACGATGCCATGCACCACATAGCCTTCCTCCAGCAACAACTCGGCCAAGTACGACCCGTCCTGGCCGGTGATTCCCGTGATCAGTGCCGTCTTTGAATTGCCTGATGCGTTGCTCATGGTTCGTTTCGCCGTCGAATTAATAGCAAGAATGTGTGGTTTTTGGGTACGGCGGGGCGCGTCACGTTTGTGCCGCCGGACAGGTCAGACTGCCCGCAGCGCGCCGGATTGGCTCGCACGTAAAAAGTCTTCGTAGGTTTTTCGGACGCCGGTTTCCAGATCAATGCGCGGCTGCCAACCCGTTGATTTGATCAAATCGATGTTGGTGCGTTTGACCGGGGTGCCGTCGGGCTTGGAGGTATCCTGAGAGATTTTACCGTCGAATCCGGTCGTTTCGGCAATCAATTCGGCCAATTCCCGGATCGAAATGTCGGTTCCGGTGCCGACATTGACCAAATTCGGCGGCTGGTCCAGATTGACCAGATGAATCAACCCGCGGGCCAGATCATCGACGTGCAGAAATTCGCGTCTCGGTGTGCCGGTCCCCCAGACCACCACTTCATCCAAACCGTCACGCACCGCTTCGTGAAAACGACGAATCATCGCCGGCATCACGTGTGAGTTTTCCGGATGGTAATTGTCGCCGGGGCCGTAAAGATTGGTCGGCATGGCGGAATGAAACTTAACACCGTATTGGGTTCGGTAGTGCTCACACAGTTTCAATCCGCTGATCTTCGCCAACGCATACGCTTCGTTGGTCGATTCCAAAGGCCCCGTCAGCAGACAGTCTTCCGGCATCGGTTGGGGAGCCATGCGGGGGTAGATGCATGTGCTGCCGAGAAACAGAAATCTGGCGGTGCCAAACCGATACGCGGCATGAATCGCGTTGGCCGCCATCATCAAGTTGTCATAGATGAATTCGGCCGGATAGGTGTTGTTGGCGTGAATGCCTCCAACTTTGGCCGCCGCAAACACGACCACATCGGGCCGCTCGGCGTCGAAGAATGACTCGACATCCGCTTGCCGGATCAAATTCAATTCGCTCCGGTCGCGTGTGATCAGGTCATCGTCATCGATGCCGAGTTGTTGCAGATGACGAACAACCGCGGCGCCCACCATCCCACGATGACCGGCGACATAGATTCGTCCCTTGGGAAGTTGTTCCGAAGTCATTGGCTGAAACGATTGCGTTAGGTCAATTCGCGAAGCCACTACGACTTCGGTGTGCGAAAGGTCATCAAGACGAAAACGAAAGCCGGGATGACTTTCGCGGCAGAGGTACTGATCGGATCGAAAGGTTTAGAATCCGATCCCGTGATACTCGAATCCCTTGGCCTTGAGCCCCAGGTCTTTCAGTCGGTTGCGGCCGTCGAACACGAACGCCGGCTTTTTCATGGTTGAATAAATCGCGTCAAAATCGGCGTCCGCGAATTCATCCCATTCGGTCAAGATGGCGATCGCATGGGCGTCACTGGAGGCTTCTTGAGCGCTCGAGGCGAATGTCACGTGTTGTTCGATCAGTTCGCGTTTGGCTTCACTGATTTTGTTGTCGCCCTCGGTGAACACGTATTCCAAATCGTTCAGGATTTGATGCTCGCTAACTTGCGGATCGTAGATGCAAAGGCGGGCCTTTTCCAACAACAGGTCGCGGCAGACATAGATGGATGCCGATTCACGCGTGTCGTTAGTATCTTTCTTAAACGCGAATCCCCAAATGCCGATCTTCTTGTCCGAGACGGTGTTGAACATCGTTCGAACCATTCGCGTGACGAAGCGTTGTTTTTGGTGATCGTTCATTCGAACGACTTGTTCCCAATACGCTGCGACTTCGGGAAGACCGAAGTACTCGCACAGGTAAACCAGGTTCAGAATGTCCTTCTGAAAACAACTGCCCCCAAAACCGACCGAGGCTTTGAGAAACTTGGGTCCGATGCGAGAATCGGTTCCGATCGCGGCAGCCACTTCATCAACGTCCGCCCCGGTTGCTTCACACAGGGCGCTGATGGCGTTGATGGACGAGACGCGTTGGGCGAGAAACGCATTGGCTGTCAGCTTCGAAAGTTCGCTGCTCCACAAGTTCGTCGTCAGCAAGCGGGCCCGTGGCACCCAGTTGGCATAGATGTCGACAAGCGCTTCGATCGATTCGGGACGTTCGCCCCCGATGAGCACTCGATCGGGTTCCAGCAAGTCTTCGATGGCCGTCCCCTCGGCCAGAAATTCTGGATTGCTCAAAACGTCGAAGGTCGCATTGTTGGCCGTATTGGACAGGATCCGTTTGACCGCTTCGGCGGTACGCACCGGCAACGTCGATTTCTCAACCACGATCTTGTGGCCTTCGGAAACCTCGGCGATACGTCGGGCACATTTCTCAACGAACTCAAGGTTCGCCGCTCGACCGGCCCCGACACCAAACGTTTTGGTCGGTGTGTTGACCGAAATGAAGACCATGTCGGCGGCGCGAATCGCCTGATCGATTTCGGTCGTAAACGTCAGATTCTTGCCGCGGCTGGAATGAACGATTTCGTCCAAGCCCGGTTCGTAGATCGGCAGACGGTCTGAATTCCATTGCGCAATCCGATCGGCGTTGATGTCGACGACCTTGACGTCAATATGAGGGCACTTGTGTGCGATCATTGCCATCGTGGGGCCGCCGACATATCCGGCTCCGATGCAGCAAATCTTAGAAACGGGATCGATCGTTGTTGTCATCGTTTGTCCATCGCGAAAGGAGATTCAGAGACCAGTAGCGGAATTCAGGCGTCGCTGCCTTGGGGTTCGGGGGCACTGCCGAGTGGTTCCAATTGGCAATCGTCTAATTTGACGCTGACGCCTTGGTCCATGAATCGGACCGAAACCAGCAGTCGAGTCTCTTGATCGCGGCGAATCACCACGCCTTCGAACCCTGCAAAGGAACCGTTCTTGACGCGAACCTGCTGCCCCGGCTGCAACCGACCTTCGACCGAAAGCGGGACGCCGATGTCGACCAGCTCGCTAATCTGGGTCAAATCGTAAATCAGCGGCTCCACATCGGTGATCTCGGTCGCCTTTTGGACACAACCGGTACAGATCGACTGGTAGCGTGATTCATCACCGCCACAGAGAAACACATAGTTGTTGAACAGCGGCACGTAGCTGGTTCGGATGCGACCGTTGGGAGAGCGCCGCCGTTGCTCGATCTGGGGACCGTAGTGCGGGACCTGCAACTGGCGGAGCTGACGCATCAGTTGCTTCTCTTGCCGCGACTTGGTGTAAAGCAACCACCAGCGGGAGAGTTTTGCTTGGTCGGACGCGAGCAGATCGTCTGGAAATCGATCGGGTTCTTTCGCGAGTATTGGCATTGGGATCACCCCCGGTGATGTTTGGGCGGGTGGACTGGAAATGCGATGGACGTAGTTTGAACGAGGCGGCGGAGATTGTTAAGTGAAGGGGCGCTGCGATTAGCGCGGACTTCGTCCACGTGGGTGACACACAGCCCTTGGATGGGGGTAGCGTGTGATTACCCGACCTTTGTTTCCATCGTGTATTGGGCCGATCTACAACGACAAGTTTGCGTAGTCGGCCGATTTTGCCTGTCGGCTACAAATTGTGTCGGCGTAACAGCCAGACTTCAATGAGCAACCCGACCGCCGAACCCATTCAATCCCGCCTTCGATGTGCAGCGAAACGCTTTTGATTGCTGTGCCGATCGTGCGGGAATGACCCCCAACTGAGGTGCGAGTCTCGGCGTCCCGGTCCTTTAGGATTGTCCCAGAGACCGGTGAACTGGAGAAGGACAGGGGTGAAGATACCCAGCGGGGTTTTCGTCGACATGCTGCGCTCAAGTGTGTCGAACGAATCAAAGAGCCGGTTCAATCGTGGCGAGAGATCAGTGACGGCTGGGCACAAGCGGCGGACCCGCCGTGCGCTCGGTGTCAGCGTACCGGGGTGCCGGCACAACTCCGGCCACTCGGACATCGGCGGGTGTGGCGTGCTGCCGTTCCAGTTCGGCGATGATCAACTGAATCTGCGGCTCAAGGTCCACCAACCTTAAACTCAAATCCGCGATTCGTTCATGAATTCTCGGCGACGTGGCGGAGGCGACGACATGAAGCGTCCCGATATTCACCGTGTTTTGACTGCGACCGACCGTGATCACGATGGGCCATCGGACTTGAACCTGTTTGTCTCGATCGGGCATCCGAACGTCTGACCAACTGGCGTGATAGCCTTCGTGCAGCCACGACAAATTGAGATCAATGCTGATCTTGGCCAGGTTGTGGATCTGGGCAAAATCCACCAGCGGCTCCCAAATCAGATTCCAGTCGCCGCTACCTTGCAGCGGCAAACAACGGTGATTCTTTTCGAGCGAAGATTGCCGCGGCGTGATAAAGAACGATCGCGTCATGTGCGAAGCTTTCATCATCAACAGCTGACATTCCGCGTGACCGAATGAACGCGTCACCACGAGGAACGTGCCGGCAAGGATCATTCCGAGCAACGCCAGCCAAGGCATGGAGTAGTGGGCCGATGCGATCGCGAGAACCGTGGTCAACGAACAGAGGCCGGCGACGATGAATAGCATGCCGAAATGCCCGTATTTTTTCTGCAGCAGGTGGTGCAGGTGGGCGCGATCGGTCGCGTAAATGCTTCTGCCGGTCAACCAGCGGCGGGCAATGGCGGCGGCGGAGTCAAACAGCGGTACTGCCAGGATGGCGACCGGCGCCGATGCCAACAATGTGGAACCTTTGACGCTGCCCCACACCGAGAGGACGCCGACCAGCAATCCGATGACCATGCTGCCGGCGTCACCGAGGAAGATCGTTGCCGGAGGTTTGTTGAAAAACAGGAACCCGATCAAGCTGCCCGCCAGGCAAAAAGAAAAAATGCATCCCAACGGCGTGCCGTGTTCCCAGCTGAGTACGGCCAGCCCCAGACTGATGAAACATCCGGCGGTGGTCGCCACCCCGTCGGCCCCATCAATCAAATTGAGCGCATTGACGGCAACCAGCAACCACAGCACGGTGACGGGAAAGGCCAGCGACCCCAGGTAGATCTCAAAGCCCATCAGGCCGATCTTGTCGACCACCGTGCCGCTGCCGACCAGTGCAGAGATGATCAGAATCTGGAGCAGCAGCTTTTGGCGTCCTCGCATCACCCAGGCATCGTCGATCAATCCGACGACCAGGATTGCGCCGGCGGCGAAGACCAACCCGTACCAACGCGACGTAACGTATCCCAAGTCAAAGTCGCCGAAGGACCGGTCGTAAAGGATCGTGCTGACGAATCCCACCAACAGGGCGCCGAACACCGCCACTCCACCACACAGCGCAATGGGCTCTCGGTGAAGCTTGCGCTCGTCGTCAGGCGCATCCACCATTCCGACGCGGCGTGCCATGAAACGAACGACCGGGACCAGTACTGTCGCAGCAAGGATGGAGCAAAGGAGCGAAACCAGGGTCAACCAAATCATTGGTGTCTTATCATGCGGCTAAAAAAGTCGAAACGTCGAAGCTGACCGTTTGACTCGTCCCCCCCGTGGGGAAAACGTGTTGGTCATCACAGTTTACCCGACGATTACAGAAGCACTCAGTGTAAAAGGGAACCCGTTTTGGAGAATGCTTTGAATCTTCATTTTGGGTGTTCTTTGCAACGATCGGAGGGAAAGCCCGCCCGGATATCCCCTCCCGGGCGGTGGATTCATCACTAAAAGAACGGTCCACAAAGGCGATAGAACCCCTACAGCTGACGTTTCCGTCAGTTTTGGCTAAATCCTTTCGACCGTTACGGCGATAAACACCCCTAGGACGGTACGCCATGAACCGGTGGGCTGCCCGAAATGCTTGACCCAATTTCGAATTCCGCCAGCAGCCAAGGGGGGCCAAATGGCGATTCGTTCAACACGTGCGGCCAGCGCACCCGAACACCACCCGATTCCGTCGGGACGCAACTCCGAAACACCACCGCAATCGACCTGCGATCGCGGCGCACGACCGAAGCGTCGCAGGACGGCCCGGCGCCAGCTGCGATCGTTTCTCATTGCCGGGACCGCAGCTTTCATGCTCGCCGGCGCCTCGGGATGTTCGTTGGTCTCCAACGCATATCGACAGGTACGGAAAGCGGAGTACCTGGACGAGTTCATGCTCGCCCATCGCAACAAGGTCTTCGCGACAAAAGCTTGGTTGCGAGAAAAGCACTGCCACAAGAACCGTCCACACCTGGCTGAGTTCAAAGCAGGTTTCCTGGAAGGATACGCCGACGTGGCCAGTGGTTCCGACGGCTGCATCCCCTGTGTCGCGCCGAGCCAATACTGGGGGTGGAAATACCAGTCCCCCGGTGGACAGGCCGCGATCGACGCTTGGTTCGCCGGCTATCCGCTGGGAGTCAAGGCGGCCGAACAGGACGGCGTCGGGTATTGGGGCCGTGCCCCGATGGTGGCCCATCACCCGCCAGCCGCTGATACCGACACGATGCCCGAGAAGGCCGAGCCTGTGCTCGGTCCCGATGGAAAACCGATTCCACCGGAGATCATTGTCCCGGGATCGACGCGTATCATTGAGACGACAACGCCGTTTGAGTCGTTGCCGGCCGAAACGCTGACACCGCCGGCCATCGAGCTCGGCGAACCAGAACTCGATCCGGACACGTTTCGTGCCCCCGGAATCGGGGATGATGCCGCGTTGAAATCGAATTCCGATCGGCCGGGCACCGGCAGCGAGGTGGACAGCTTGGTCGATGCGGCGACCCTGGTGCCGCGTCAATCGTCAACCACCTACACCCTGGAAGACTTTGGTCGTCCGACCGGTTCCCTGGGTGAAGATGCGATCGAAGGGATTTTCGGTTCGATCGAAATGCCCACCCCTTCAAGTGGCGCCACTTTGGAAACAAATGCGTCACAAGCTCAATCAGGGCCTTCCCACAACGCTGACGCAGTCGTCGAGACGGCCAGTGCCGCCTCGGACGAGATTCCATTTAAGTTTGAATAGCAGCAGCCAGTGGTCGCTTCAATCCACGCTGAAAACCTACAGTGACGAGTGCAGGGATGAATAAAAGTATTACTAACTTGGGGCCAGTTCTGTCACGGACCGACGGACATGACCTCGGTGACCACCGAGTCTGCCGCGGCGGTCTGCTCGGATCCCTTCGCACTGGCCTTCGGTGTCTCAGTGCCAAGGCGGTTGCAGCCGTGCTGATGGCGGGCTCGCTGACCGGATGCTCCGCGTTGACACAGCCGATTGATGGTGTGCCCGCCGCTCGGCTGCCCCAACAATACTTCGCCGAACCCAAGAACGATCTTGTACCGGTGGACATCTCGGCTCTGTCGCTCGAACCGCCGCGTGAATACCTGATCGGTCCAGACGACATCCTCGGTGTGTACATCGAAGGTGTGCTGCCGTTCAATCCGCCCAACGCACCACCGGAACCGCCGCCGGTCAACTTCCCCGACGCCGAAAGCACCTTGCCGCCGTCAATCGGATACCCGATCGCCGTGCAGGAAGACGGGTCACTGGCGCTGCCTTTGATCGAACCGCTGAACGTCGATGGGTTGACCCTCGATCAGGTCCGCGACGCGATTCGCGATGCCTACATCGATAACGATATCCTGCGGCCCGAGAAAGCACGTCCCATCGTGACCGTCATCAAAGAGCGGACGATCGATGTCATCGTCGTTCGTGAAGACGGCGGAAGCAGTGGAGGACTGACCAACCAGAGCGTCGGAGCCCAGTTCGTCTTGGGCGGGAGTGACCGCAGCGCGACCGGCGGACTCGTCAAACTGAGAGCCTACCAGAACGACATTCTGCACGCATTGGTTGAAACCGGCGGTCTGCCAGGCCTCAGTGCAAAAAATCAAGTCAAAGTGCTTCGTGCCAACGAAGAGAATAAGGCGGCACGTGAAGCATTCTTGAAGAAATTTCGGGCTCAACGCCAAGCGGCGATGCTTGACCCCTGTGCCTGCCTGCCGAAGTTGCCCGAGGATCCCAATATCTTGAAGATCCCGTTGCGGCTTCCGCCCGGCGAATCGCCCAACCTGACCCCAGAGCAAATCACGCTGAAAGATGGAGACATTGTTTACATCGAATCGCGAGCAACGGAAATCTTCTACACGGGCGGATTGCTACCCGGTGGCCAATTCCCCTTGCCGCGTGACTATGACCTCGACGTCCTCGGAGCGATGGCTCTGGCCGGACAAGGCGTCTATGGATCAGTAGGTCGCGGCGGCGGAGGAGGAATCGGAGGCATCGGCGGACAGATCGCGACGATTCCACCGGGCCGACTGTTCATCCTTCGAAAAACCGACTGCAACGGCCAAGTCGCCATCGAAATCGACTTGACCAAGGCCATCAACGATCCCAAATCACGGCCGCTCATTCAGGCCGGCGACACGCTGATCCTGCAGTACAAGCCCGAAGAAGAACTGCTGAACTTCGGTCTGGGAACGTTCTTCACCTACGGGATTCAAGAACTGTTGCGGAACAACTAAACCGTCCGCAACCCGATCGTCCTCGCTTTACCGATCGCCGCGAAAGGCAACTTTCGCGGCGATTGTTCGTTTCAAACAGGTCGTCTTTCGAGCAGGCCTGCGTAGACGCTCCGTGAAAGTCGACGCTCCGTGAAACTGGTGTGGTGCGTCTCTCCCCACGCCCCGCTACCGCGCCACTTCATCCCATTTCAACACGCGAATCGATCCGCTCGGTTCCATAAACTCATACGCCCCCATCTCATAACCCTGAAAGCTCGGGCGGGCGTTTCCGTCCAGGTCAATCGAAACCAAACCCGCCAAGTCGGTACCCGAATTGATTGCCGGTGAACCCATCGACAAATGAAAATCGCCCGTCGCTGGATCGGCAAACAGCGGCGGGTCATTGGTCTCGCCAATTCCCACGGAACTGTTGACGTAAGGGCGACGCAACGCATGAACCACGTTGTACTGGTGGTCGAACGTGCCGCCGGGCCGGGCGTTGTAGAGGCCAAAGTACACCGCGTCGAAAATCGAATTGCGGATCGTGGTCGAGCCCTCGTAACGAATCAACCCGTAAAACTTCGCAGCGGCGACGGTCGTGTGCACGATCGAATAATCCGCGTCGGTGGCCCGCAAGTAGATCCCGTAGTCCGTCCCCGCGATCACCGTGTTGGTGACCGCGCCTCGATCGGTCTGCAACGCGATTCCGTATCGCCCCGTGCGGATGGTGGATTGCGAGACGTCGCAACGGTCGCCCCTGGCCAGGATCGCCCAACTGCCTGTCAGCCGCGCGAACGCGCAGCGATGGATCGCCGCCGATCCACTTGCTTGGTAAATGCCGATGCTGGACAAATCCGCGACATTTAACGCGTCGACCGTCGCGCGGGTGTGATTCAACACGAGTCCCTGTCGGCCGTTCCGAATGCTGCTGTTGCGGATCGACACGGGCAACGGGTTCGCCGGATCGCCACGGACATAAACCCCAGCACCGGTTGCCCCCGTCACGACGGCTTTGGAGATCTGGACCGGCAGATTCGTCGTTCCAACGGCTCGCAGGTAAATGCCGTAGGCGGCATCATTGAAACGGGAGTCACTGATATCGCACCCGCCGTCCAGGTAACCCAAAACACCGTAACGCGTCGCGGTCAATGAACATTGCGCAATCGACAGGCTGCCGCGGGAGCTATACGCGCCGATTTCGTTGCCGGCAAGCTCGATGCCCGTCATGGTCAGCTTCTCTTTTTGGCACAGCACACCATACTGGTTGCCGGTCATTGCGACATTCATCGCCGGTAGCAGCGTCAACGGTTGATTGTTGACCCGCAGGCCGTAACGGTTGTTGTTGAGCTCGAGATTGGC
>NZ_JBFHKV010000193.1:0-10013 GCF_041595215.1 Stieleria sp.
AAAGAGGTGATGCAGCGCGTGAAAGCGAATCGAAAACGGATAGAGCAGCCACGTGAAGAAATCGCGGCCGGTGAAATTGCAAGAATCGTGCATGTGATCCGACGGTGTCATCTTTGTCCCGTCGCTTTCGAAATGATGATCGGCCAGCAATCGTAATTGATTGAGCAACAGGACGCTGATGCCGAGCGAGTAGAGCATCGGGATTCGCGACCATTGATTGATGCCCAGCAAGACGAGCGCAGGAATCAATGTGGCACGGATGCAAGTGAGTAGTTCGACCGCCGTGATGCGGCGACGATCGGCCTTGGAAACCCGTCGCACGTAGTAAGGATTCATCATCAGCGAGGAGCAACGGGTCAACACAAACGTCCGCAGCCTGGGATGCAAAAACGTTAGCGGAGTGATGATGAACCGTACCGTCACGATGATGGGAAACGCCAACACCAACAGCGCGTAACCAAACATGCTGGTCCAGTTGCCGCGTCGGAAGCAATTGACGATGTATTCGGGGTCTTGCTTCGTGCCGTACAGGCGATGCGTATGATGATCACGATGGTGTGCCGAAAAGAACGGCGAGGGGGCCAACATCATGACGCCGGCGATCAGATTCCAAGCGACCTTGTACGCCCGCATTTCATGCTCGCCCAAATGGGCGACTTCATGAACCAGTGAACCGGCGCGGTAAAGCCAAAACACGGCGATCGGAAACGCGATGATTTGGTACGCCGACCAGGCTTCCGCGGTCAGATAAACAGCCGCCGCGGTGTACGCCAACGCGATGCTGACCAAAAAATCTCGCCAGTAGATCCATGATGAAACGCGAAAGTAATCGACATCGGCGTCACGCAATGCCACTTTGGAATCATGCACCCAGTGCTCTGAACAAGCATCCATCAACATCTCCAGCTGGTCGGTCTGGTCGCAGCATTCGGAACAGGCCCGCGTCCAGGTGAAGCAGGTAGCCTAGGTGATCGTCGCACGATTGTAGAGCCGAACTTGGGCGTTCAGCGCCGAATGTTTTTCGCACTGTCAAACTGGGTGATGCCGTGTCGTCGAAGTGATGGTTTACTTTGTGCGGATTGCTTTGATGTGATCGTCTTGACCACCGACCGTGGGTGGAAACCACTACAGCGGACGGTGGGGCGTTCGGTCGGGTTCGGTGGTTTGCAATTGCACCATGTCACGGTAGCGGCCTCCCCCGGCGACGAGTTGCTCGTGCGTGCCGACTTCGGCGATGCGGCCGTCTTCCAGAACGACGATCTTGTCGGCGTTGCGGATCGTGCTCAAACGATGGGCGATCACCAGGGAGGTCCGGTTTTGGAGCAGTTCTTCGAGTGAACGTTGGATCATTTGTTCGCTCTCGCTGTCCAGATTGCTGGTCGCTTCATCGAGGATCAGGATCTTGGGGTCGGCCAGAATGGCGCGGGCGATCGCCAGGCGTTGACGTTGTCCGCCGGAGAGTTTGACGCCGCGTTCGCCGATCACGCTGTCGTAACCTTTGGGAAGTTTTTCGATGAACTCGTGCGCCGCAGCCGCCTGCGCCGCGGCGATGATTTCTGCGTCCTCGCAATCACGTCGGGCATAGGCGATGTTGTCGGCGATCGTCCCGTCAAACAAGAACACCTCTTGTTCGACAATCCCCAGCAAGCTGCGGTAGGAGTCCAGGTTGATTTCGCGCAGGTCTTTGCCATCGAGTCGAATGCTGCCCTCGGCGGGATCATAGAACCGGGCGATCAAATTGGTCAGCGTCGTCTTTCCCGCACCGCTGCGACCGACCAGGGCGACGGTTTCGCCCGCTGCGATTTCGAGCGAGATGTTTTGCAGCACGTTGGTGTCGGTACCGGGATAGCGAAAGGACAGATCGTTGATCGTGATGCTGCCGGCGGTCGAGGCTTTGTTGACATGGACGGCGTCGGGGTTGGTCGGCAGTTCGCTGTCGACTTCCATCACGTCCAGGATGCGATCCAGACCGGCGAGGTTGTTTTGAAACCCGACGGCGCTGCCCGCGATGGTGGCCAGCGGATCGAGCAGCATGGTCAGGTAGACGAGAAACATCATCAGGTCACCGAGCGTCAACCCGCCGTGGATGATTTGATAGCCGCCATAGAGCAACAGCCCGGTCGAAGCGAGTGGGATGATGACTTCCCAGATCGTTTCGATGATTCGGGTCCACCACCAGGTGAAGAGTTGTTGACGGACCAGGAAGCCGCCTTCGCGAACAAATTTTGCCGATTCGCGACGCGACCGCGAGAAGGTCCGCACGACACGGATCCCGCCAAACGTTTCGGTCGCATTGGCGTCGATCTTTTGCCGTTGTTTGCGGATGTCGCGGTACAGCGGCCGGATGCGATTGATCCAGGTTCGGTGCGTGACCCAGACGATCGGCAGCAACAGCAGGCCGCCGACCATCAGTTTCCAGTCGACGAAGATCAGGATGATCAGGCTGCCGACGAACTGGATGATCGCCCGCCAGGGGTTGTACAGCATCGAAAAAATCAGATCGGCAACGCCCCCGGCGTCTTCGCGGATCAGGCTGGCGACGCCGCCGGATTTCAAGTCGTACACGCGTCCCAGGGGCAGCCGGATCGCATGGTCGAAGACTTTGCGGCGGATGGTGATCTGCGATTGATTGACCGCTTTGGTGGCGGTCCAACGGCTGAACAGATGGACGATCGTCGCCAGAATCGTCATCACGACGACGGCGGCGGCGATCCACAACAGACGCTGCATCTTGTCGGTCGGCCAATCGAACTCGGCCAGCCAGGACGGGAGCGGTTTGGGCGGATCGGTCAGGACGCAATCGATCGCCAGTTTGGTTCCGACCGGCGGGACCAGACGCAATCCGATCGCGATGCTGAGGAAGAACAGGGCAACGACGATTTGTCGACGGTGCGGCCCGATCAGTTTCCAGAATTCGCGGATCAGTTCCCAGAAACCACGCTCGCGCGTTCCCAATTTGATCGCGCTGCGGGCGGTACCATGATGGCCTGTGGGGCGGACTTTCTCGGCATTTCGCTGGCGAACGGTCTGGCGATAGTCGTCAAATCGGTGGCGGCTAGGCAGTGTAGGCATGCACTATTGGTAGCGCCGAAGCCGGCCGATGACAAGGTGAGGTGGAATCCGGCAGGACATCCCGGGCGGAGTCGGTGCGGCGGAATTTTCATGGCCTTGGGGATCCCCGGGATGTTACACTGGACCGTCTCCTCGTTGGTCTCCGCCTGTCTTTTCTTTCGGAGGGTGTCCATGCTGGATCTCGTCATCGCGACTTCGGTCATGATCTGTCTGTGTCTGGTGATCGGATGGTTGGTTGCGTTACGGATGAAGCGCGAATCCCGTCTGTCCAGCGTGGTGTTGTGTGTTTCGGTGCTTTCGGCCGCCGGCTACGTGTACTTTTTCAATGGCATGTTGACGTGGGCCCGTTTCGTTCCGTTGACCGCCGCGATCGTGTGGACCAATTTTGCGCCGATCTTTTTGTGCGTGGCGTCGGCGGCAGCGCTGGCGATCCCGAATCGTCCGCTGTGGCGGCGCGGCGGGTTGTCGTTGGTGCTGGGTGTGTTCGCCACCGCGATGCTGTTGCAGCCGATCGTCCAGCCGGTGATTCGCCCGGTGCGGCACAGCATGAACACGGTTTGGCTGGGGCACGACGTGTGTCAACAATCCGGCAGCGTGACGTGCAGCCCTGCGGCGGCGGCAACGTTGTTGAAAGCCAATGGGATCGATGCCGAAGAACATCAACTCGTGCAATGGTGTTTGACCGACGCGCTCGGGACGACTTCGTTGGGGCTGTGGCGCGGGCTACGGCTGGCGACGGCCAAGACGGATCTGGAGCCGGAAGTGATGGACGTGACGCTGGAGGATCTGCTCAGCCGTGAACACCGCGACGACCTTTTTCCCTGCTTGATCCTGGTCGGGTTTCCGCGGTTCGGAACCGTTGCCTCACCCGAAGTCGAATCACGTTACATCAAGGACTATGGTTGGCCGCGAGGGTTTCGGCACAGTGTCGTCTTGTACGGACCGGCCGAGGATGGCGGGGTCGAAGTCGGTGATCCGTCGATCGGCCGTGAGCGTTGGGCGAAGCAGGATCTTGAGATCTTGTGGCGTGGAGAAGCGGTGCGTTTGGTGCGTCGCGAATCCTAGTCTTCGGCGTGATCGTTTTGAAGATGTTTTCGCGGGGTTGAGAACATCGCCCCCGCGGCGCTGCGAGTCGGGGCGGGAGAAGCCCAATACCGCTGAGCTAACTTCAATGGTGGCGCCCGGGCGCTAGCGCGAACCGGCTGATATCAAACGATGATCAGCCGTTTGGCGCGAGCCTACGGGCCCACGCTAGAGAAGCCGACGGGGCCCATGCTAGAAAGTACGACGCTTGACATGGCTGAATTGGGCAGAAGCCTGGACACCAACGTGCGCGGATTAGAGCTTTCTCGCTTCGGTGGCGAGTTTCGCTAGTCGCGTGGTGAGTTCGTCTTCGAGTGATTGCATCAGCGGGTCACGCTGGCCTTTGGGGGCCCGTCGCGTGTCGACTTCGATGGCCGGTGCGAACTCGATGACCGCCTTCAATGGAATCGTGTGGTCGGCGTTTCCGTTGACGGTTTCTTGCATCCGCTGGATGGTTTCGACGATGCGGGTGTCGGTCACCTGATCGGGCATCAGGTAGCTATCGGGATAGGACGAGAGGTCTTGGGCAAAGTCGGCGGCGAGGACACAGCGTTTCAATTCGGTTGCGGTGGAGGGATCGGCGCCGTTGTCGAAGTAACGCGAGGACGCGGTGGAGCGAATCAGCCGGACGCGTTCGCGGGTTTCCTTGGACGGTTGATCCAGTTGCATCTGGGCTTCGGTGGACGACAAGACGTGTGCGATCAAGTTGTCTCGTCGTGTGGATAAGTCGCCGCCGTTGGAATGGCCGAAGTACTGGACTTCTTTGAGCGCCAACAGGGCTTCGGCGAGTTGAACGGTGCGTTCGCGAATGCTGCGGCGGGGCATCAGTTTCCAACCGAGACGCTGTTCGAATTGGTCCAATTGCTGCGTCGCCCAGCGGTCGATGTTTTCCAGGCACAGGTACTTGATGGCGACCGGATGGACGACGACTTGTCCGCTGCCCGCTGCGGCGGATTGGGCCGGGTCGGCGTGACGCTTGGCGCGGCGTTTGGCGGCGGTCCGGGCGATGAAGGCGACGCCGTCGAGCAACGGTTTTAGCTTGTCGTTGGTGCGGTTGGTGGTGCCTTCGGGGAAGATGATCAATGGCCGTCGGCCTTCGACCAGGATGTCGATCGCGGTTTCGAGTGACTGTCGATCGTTGCCTTCGCGAAAAATGCTGAACGCTCCCATGCGTCGCAGCGCAAAGCGGTCGAAACGGCCTTCGTTGAACAAATGCCAGGACGCCATCGCGTGCACATGGATGCCCAGTTGTCGTGCCGGCCAACCCATGACCAGCGGATCGGCGTAACGGCAGTGATTCGGCGCCAGCAGCACGCCGTGTTCGGCATCCAGGGACTGCTTGAGGTGCTCGGTGCCACGCAATTCGTAGTCGACCACGCCTTCTTTGCGTTTCAAATAGCGATCGTACAAACGCAGCCGCTGGATCAGCCAGGGCCACAGCGTGCCTCGGAAGGGAGGGACGAATTCGTACGGACGCTCGAAAACGACGGTCATCGGCGCTGGGGAATCTGGGGCGGAGGCGGAAGTTTGGCGGACGCAGGTTCGAAGCGTCGGCGCGGGCGTGCTGCGAACGGTTCGATGCTTGTGATCGAAAGTTTAGAGAGCCCGTCCGCCGCTGGCCATTACGGTCCCGTGACGCGGCCGAGGAAAACCCCCAGTCCGACCGCCACGATAAAGAAGGCGACCAAGAGGGCGGCGATCAGCACTTTATCGACGCCTTTTTCTTTGGCCGGCTTTCGGCTATCGGCTCGATGCACATCGGATTCACTTCCGACATGAACGCTGGAACGCCCTTCGCTGCGTTCGGGGTAGTGCGGTCGCTTGCCGATCGCCGATTTCGGTTTCGCGGCCGGGGTTGGCCGAGCGGTCGCACCGCCGTAGCCCGATTCGACCTGTAGGTCTAAGAAGCTGTTGTCATTGAAGTCGATCTTGGAGCGTTTCACGTTGACCATCTTTCCGCTGTCGTTGGCGCTTAATCCTTCGCCGCGGATCAGGCGACTGCGGCTGCTGGCCAGCGTGTCGTCGTTTTTGTTGGACAGCGTGTCGCCGCCCTGGTTGGGTCTGACGTCGTTGTCGTCCAGCGAGATCGATGAGGACCCGTCTCCGTCGAGGTCAGGCAGTTCGCCCAGCCCGATGGTGACTTTTTGGCCGCGGGGCACTTTGGCAACAAATCGTTCCAGGACTTCGGCCACGTCGGTCGCCGATTGGTAGCGATACTTGGGATCCTTTTGGATCATCTTCACGCAAATGCCCTCCAGTTCGCCGGGGACATTGCGTTGGATTTCCCGGATCGGTTTGGGCATCTCTTTTTGATGCATCGCGATCCGCTGGGCCAACGTGCCTTGGTTGAACGGCGGTTGACCGGTCAACAGAAAGTACATCGTGCATCCGAGTCCGTAGATGTCCGCACGATGATCGACGGTATGGCTGTTGAGGGCTTGTTCGGGGGCGAGGTAATCCGCGGTGCCGAGGACGTTTTCGTTGTTGGCCACCGTCAGCGATTCGTCTTCCTCGGCCCCCATCAGCGCAAGCCCCATGTCGAGCAGGCGGACGGTGTGGGAGGAATCGAGCAGCAGGTTGGCCGGTTTGACATCGCGGTGGATCACGCCTTTGGAATGGGCGTGGGCCAAACCGCGGGCGGCTTGCCCGATCACTTCGGCTGCCGTTGACGGATCCAGGGCGCCGTCGCGTTTGACCAGCGCTTGCAGATCCAGACCGTCGACGTATTCCATCACGATGTAGTGCACATCGCCTTCGTTGTCGATGTCGTAGGCCAGCACGATGTTCGGATGGTTCAGCGACGCGATCGCTTTGGCTTCGAGTTGAAACCTGGCCAGATATGACGAATCCGAGACACGTTTCTTGGGCAACACCTTGATCGCGCGACGATCATGCAGCTTGGTGTGTTCGGCCAGATAGACACTGCTCATCCCGCCGGTGCCGATGTGGCCGAGCAGTTTGTACTTGCCTAAGAAGAAGCCCTTGTATTTTCCGTTGAGTAGCTTTTCGTTGTGCCACTCGGTCAGCAATCCGTTCTTGACGAACAATCGGGCCAACGTCTTTGCGTCTGGCGGCAACCCGCCGTCGTAGTGTTCGCGAACCTTCTCCAGCAACCGCTTCATTTTGACTGGGTCAACCAGGCGGCTTTTCTCGACCAGCTCAAGAAACTTGTGGGGCGACGGTTCCGACATAAGTGACCGTGTTGGTGGTCTGGCGACACCAGGATTCGTGGTTCAGTGTGCCAGATTTTCCAGGGTATCAATTTTGGCGAGACGAGAAGTCTACGCAACTTGCGGGCCTCATTGGAGAGGAACGCGGAAAATCGGAAAATGATTTTCACAAATAAAGTTGCTGCGACGTCCAGTCACGCCCAACTCGTATGGTAACCGCATTGACGGCAACAATCACACCAAACAGAGGGAATCTGACGCGGTAAATGTCACGCGAGGTTTGGTTTTAGCGGTTGAGATGGGCCGGGGACGGATGTCTCGTCGGCTTGAGAATTCGTCCGGTCACGTTTCCCTGGGGTGCTCAAGAACGCCTGGGGGCGGATAATGCACGTTGTCTTTCCGTCTGCGTGACCCTTCACCACCCCTCTCGATTCCGTTGGTTTGGATGCATCGAAGTTCTGGCCGAAAACTGATTCTCGGCGTGATGGCCAAGTACTGGGCGTCGGGACAGGTGAAAACCCGGCTGGGTGCCGCCATCGGGATGCGCCAAGCGGCCGACGTGCATCGGGCGTTCTGTCAGCATCTGGCCAGGCAGCTGGCCGCCGTCGCGGAGGAGCGTTCGTTTGTGATCACGCCCCGCGAGCGGCAAGCCGATTTTGCGGCGCTGTTGCCCGAGGGCTGGGGGATCGCGTTCCAGGCCGAAGGTGATCTGGGGGCTCGGATGAAAGCGTGGTTCATGCAAGCCACCGAATCGGATGTCGATCGGGTCCTGGTCGGTGCCGATTGCCCCCTGTTGGAAGCTGCGGTTGTCGACCGGGCCGGAGCGTTGCTCGGGGAACACGACGTGGTTCTGGGGCCGGCGATCGATGGCGGTTATTACTTGATCGGTTTGAAAGGCCCGTGGCGGGATGTGTATCAGGGGTTGATGGACGAGATGCCTTGGAGCAGTGATTCGGTGTTCGATCTGACGTGTCACCGCGCCGAGCAGGCTGGCTTGCGTCTGGCAACGTTACCCCCGATGGAAGATGTCGACACGATCAAGGAGTTGCAGCACTTGGCGAATCAATTGAACGAGTGCGCAGGCGAGACGCGTTACCCGTCACTGTATCGGACCGTCGAACAAGCCGTGTCGCAGCGGGGGATGGCATGAAGACGGACGTGGTGGTGATCGGCGCCGGGGCCATCGGATTAACAGTGGCTTATGAATTGGCCCGTCGCGGCCGGACGGTGACGGTCATCGATCGGGACCGATTGGTCGCCGTGGAAACCGATGCCTGTTCGATCCGAACGCCGTTTCGATCCGCCACGTCGTGGGCTGCGGCAGGCATTCTTCCGCCGGCCAATTTCGACAGTGCGACCGACCCGATGGATCGACTGCGCGGGCTCAGTCACCGGCTGTTTCCCGAGCTGGTGGAACGGTTGAAGGCGGAGTCCGGTGTGGATTCGCAACTGGCGCGCTGCGGCGGATGGTATCTGTCGGACACGGCCGGTGAGACCGCATCGATGGTGGGCATGGTTTCGTTCTGGCGTGAGTTGTCGATCGAGTGCCAGGAGCGGCCGCTCGGGGAGTTGAGTGCGGCTGAGCCGGCGCTGGCGAGTTGGGCCGAAAACACGCCGAGTGCCAGGGCCTGGTGGGTGCCCGATGAATACCAGATTTGTCCGCCGCTGTTCTTGCAAGCCTTGATCGGCGCCTGTAATCGATTGGGGGTGACGTTCCTGGATCAGTCGAGTGTGGTCGATCTCAGCGAAGTCGGCGCGGACGTGACGATTTCGGTGGAGGGTCGGCATCAGCCGCGGCGTCAGGTGCACGCCGGGCAGGTGGTGGTTTGTGGCGGCACGTGGAGCGGTTTGATGGCCGAGCGGTTGAAGCTGGCGACCAGTTTGGTGCCGGTCCGCGGTCAGGTGTTGCTGCTGAAAACCGAGACACCGGTTCTGTCGAGTGTGATCAATCTGGGGCAACGCTATTTTGTTCCCCGACGCGACGGTGCCGTGCTGGTTGGTTCGTGCGAAGAGGAGGTGGGGTTTCAACGCGGGACGACGCCGGCGATGCTTGCGGAGTTTCGCGAGTTTGCTCACCGTGTTTGTCCGCAGCTAAAACGAGCACGAGAGCTGGGTGCCTGGTCTGGTCTGCGGCCGTTGACGTTTGACGGATTCCCGATCTGTGGCAAATTGCCCGACAGCGATTCGATCTTTGTTGCGACGGGACATTTCCGCAGCGGCATTCATCTTTCGCCCGGGACCGCCACGTGCCTGGCCGACGTGATGGCCGGTGACCAGCCGCCGATCGACCTGCAACCGTTTTCCGTCGGCAAACAGCAATCGGACACCTTTTTCATGGAGACAAAATGACTGAAACGACCGCTACATTGGAACCGCCTGGATCGATCGCCGTGATCGGTGCCGGGCCGCTGGGCATCGAAGCGGCGCTCTACGGTCGCTTTCTGGGTTATGACGTGACGTTGTTTGAGGCGGTGGCGGTGGCCCATTCGGTCGCCGGAAAGCGTGACGAGCCGATCCCGATGATGCCCGATCGATGTGTTTCACCGTTGGCCAGGGGGGCGTTGGAAGCTCAGGCCGGCGATGCCGACCCCCAGCCGTTGCCGTTGTCGATCGGCGAATGGATCGACCGGGTCTGGTTGCCGTTGACGGAAACCGATTTGCTCCGCGGTCGCCTCCGCTGTCCCGTCC
>NZ_JBFHKV010000194.1:0-9958 GCF_041595215.1 Stieleria sp.
ACAAGCCTCTACTCGTCGCAACGTTTTCGCGTTCTAAAATCACTTGACGCGCATGATCGATCCGAATCAATCAAGAGGCTTGTTCGGGGGAGAGGGGAGCCATTTGGGGGTAGGTCGCTTCTCGATTTTGAGGTATTGGGCGCAAGCCCTCCGGTCTTGCCGATCCCGATCGAAGAGGCTCGACGGTTTACGGCGTCAAATCAAAATCGCCGGACAGGTCGCGCCAGACGCAGTGGATATGGTTGGCCGGGTTGCCGGCGGCATCGGCTTGCGTGTTGACGAACTCGATCAAAAACCGTTTGCCCTGCACGCGGTAGTAATGCCCGATGCCCGGCTTGGTGGCGCCGGCCCAAGCGAAATGCACACCGTCCCAGCCGTCTTCTTCGATCTGGGCACGGCGTTCATCGGCGACCGGTTCGGTGACGGCATCGATGTAGGTGTTGACCAGTTTGGTCAGCAATGCCTTGGACTCCTCGCTCATTTCGCGATAGGTGATGCCCACCGGTTCATCGACCTTTGCTTGAGCTTCGCCGGCGAAGCGAATTTCTTCGGGCGCATCTTGGTCGATGATCGCGATGTCTTTCTGGCCGGTCTCGAGCGACGCGACCAGATCAAATGCGAGTTGTTCTTCGTCTCTCAGCACGCGTGTTCCCTTGCCCAGCGGTCCGGAAACGTCGTTCATCACGGTGGCGGGATTGGCGGCGAAGAATTGCGGTGTGCTGTCGACCAACGCGCCGTCGCTGAAACTGAAATTCATCGACAGGTGGTGTCCTTCGAAGCTGAGCCCCCATTTTCCTTCGTCACCGGGCGTGCCGAAGAGGGTCACAAAGTACTTGTGCGGATCGCGTTCCCAGGTGCGGTCTTCCCCTTCCAGTTCCCTTAACACGCCTTCGAGCAACATGATCTTGCTGGCCTTTCCGTAGCCCGCTTCGCTGAGGGCACTGCGAAGCATCCGCAGGGCGGCGACCCGTTGGGAGGCATTCATGTTGCGAAGCATCAGCCCCTTGCGAGTCTTTTTCGGGATGAAGTGCCAATCGACGCGTTTGTCGCTGTCATAGGGCATCGTTGCGATCGATTTCTGGTCGTCGTCCAATTGTTCCAGGAAATGATTGGCGAACAGAGCGACTTGAGAGCCGGGGGAATCGGCGAGCTTCAGCCCGGCACCCGTCAAACACAACAAAACAAACGCAACGGATAGGATTCGCATGGAAAGAGATCTCACGAGGTTGGTGGGGAGAGTAGGAGGCGGGTGTGGGGGGGAATTGCCGACAGCCGATGCCAGGACGCGGCCATCAGGTCCCAGCCATCAGGTCGCCTCGGCGAGGTGCCGTCGGCCCCAATTCTAACGCAAGGCGGCGTCGCTACCCAGTCAGGCTTCTCCGGGGAGATCGGTTACAATCCAATCTTGTTTTGTTGACGACAGTGCGTCCTCCACCAAGTGCATCGCATGGACGACCGAAAAAAATGAATGTATCCCCGCCCGGCAACCCCCGTCAGCTTCAAGAGCAGTTTTTTGAAGCGATGGGTGGGCCTCAGCAATTTCAGCAACTGTTCGCCTATCTCCCGGACGTCTACTTTTTCGTCAAGGATGCCCAGAGCCGCATGATGGCGGTCAGCTCCGCCATCCTGAATCGACTGGGGGTGTCCAGCGAAGCCGAAATCATCGGGACGTCCGACTACGATCATTTTCCCGCACAGCTTGCCGATGAATTTGTCCGCGACGACCGGACGGTGATCGAAACCGGCCGACCGTTGATCAATCGTGTCGAAATCTGGTACACCGAACATCGCCTGCTGGACTGGTTCGTGACCACCAAGCTGCCGGTCCGCAACAACCGTGGCGAAGTGATCGGGGTGATGGGGACGGTGCGGGATTACAATGGCGCGCGCGCCGAGATCCAAGCTTACTCGCAAATTGACGACATCTTGAATCACATCCACCAAAACCTGGATCGCAAGATCGGCGTCAACGAACTGGCGGCGATCGCGGGCGTTTCATCACGCCAGCTGCATCGTCGATTCGTCGAACTGTTCGGGTTGAACGTGCAAGAATTCTTGGCCAAAACGCGGATCAAAGCGGCCAGTGACGCGCTGATCAATACCGACATGAGCGTCGGAGACATCTCCTTGAAATTCGGTTTCTGCGACCAAAGCGCGTTCACACAACAGTTCAAAAAACACATCGGAGAAACCCCGCTCAAATTCCGCAAACGCCAACGCGTGCTGCCACGCATTTGATGGAAGCTCTCGACCCCCTGCACCCTACACGACCTGCACCCTACACGACCTGCTCCCCACACGACCTGCTCCCCACACGACCTGCTCCCCACAAGAAATGACTGCCTGATGACACGTTCCTGTTGGTTGATTCAAATGCGAAGCCTCGTCGGTCTGGTTGGGTTGCTCTGCGGATGGGCGGTGATGCTTCCGTCGGTTTCCCAGGCCCAGACCCGGCGTCCCAACATCTTGATCGCGATCTCCGACGACCAGTCCTATCCCCATGCTTCGGCCTATGGCGACGCGGCGATCCGGACCCCGAGTTTCGATCGCGTGGCCAAAGCCGGCGTGCTGTTTCAAAACGCGTTCACGCCGGCGCCGGGTTGCAGCCCGATGCGGGCGGCCTTTCTGACCGGCCGCGAGATCTGGCAGATCCGTGAAGCCGGAACACACGCCAGCTATTTCCCCACCGATTTGCCGGTCTTCACCAGCCAATTGGAAAAAAGCGGTTACCACGTCGGGATGACGGGCAAGGGCTGGGCGCCTGGCAAGGCCGTCGGTTGGCCCCATAACCCGGCGGGCAAATCCTACGGCAAGCGAAAACTGAAGGCTCCCAAGGGCATCGCCTCGAACGACTACGCCGCGAACTTTGACGACTTCCTCGACGCCCGCGATAACGACCAACCGTTTTGTTTTTGGTTCGGCGCTTCCGAGCCTCATCGCGTATTCGGCAAGGGGTTGGGTAAAGCAAGCGGCATCGACACCGATGCGATCTCGGTGCCCAAGTTCCTGCCCGACGAACCGGAAATTCGCAGCGACATCGCCGATTACATGTACGAGATTCAATGGTTTGATTCGCACTTGGGACGCATGTTGGATCGACTGCAGCGCGACGGCCAACTCGACAACACACTGGTGATCGTCACCAGCGACAACGGCATGTCGTTCCCCCGTGCCAAAGCGAATTTGTACGAGTACGGGATTCACATGCCGCTGGCGATCGCCTGGCCCGATCGGATTCCCGCCGGTCAAGATACCGATGATCTGGTCAGCCTGATCGATGTGACGCGAACCATTTTTGCCGCCGCGGGCGTCGTGCCCCAGCAAGCCGATCAGTTACCTGGCATCAACCTGCTGCCCCGATACAGCAACGAAGCCGATAAGGTGTCGCCATCGCGCGACGCGGTTTATAGCGGTCGCGAACGTCACTCGTCGTCCCGGTTTCGTACACTGGGGTATCCCTGTCGCTGCGTCCGAACCGACACCCATCTCTACATCCGCAACTTCGCGCCCGAACGGTTCCCCGCCGGGACGCCGCAGAAATACAACCGCGCCAAGTACGATGATTCCGGCAAATTGGTCAGCTTCGAATTGGGGCCGGCCGACGGCGGCTATCACGATATCGATGCTTGTCCGACGCTTGACTGGATGATCGCCAATCAGGATCGACCGGACGTCGCTCGGCTGATGCAATTGTCGGTCGGGTTGCGTCCCGGCGAGGAACTGTATGACATCGTCGGCGACCCCGATTGCCTCAATAATCTGGCAGCCGATCCATCGTTCGGAGAGATTCGGGAGCGTTTGTCGAACCTGCTCGACAGTTATCTGCGTCGTACAGGAGACGTCCGCGTCACCGCGCCCGAGAAGGCGAACGTGTGGGAGACCTACCCGCGGGTCAGCGGTCTGCGCTGGTTCCCTGAACCGGAGTGGGCACGGCAACATCCCGAGTGGGTTCCCGAGCAACCGTGGCTGGAAGCACGCCGGCCGAAGTGAAACCGGCTGTCGGCGTGAGGCAGGGACAGGCTGAAGGCCCATCCCGTGTTTAGCGATCCAGCGTGCGAACCAGCGCGGGCAGGACACTCAGGTTGATCAGCGTTCCGATCACCAGCGTCCATGCGACCAGTGTCCCGAAGGTCGCCGTGGGAATGAACTCGCTGGTCGACAGCACGCTGAAACCGGCGACCAGTGCAAACGTCGCCAACATCACGGGAGCGCCGATGTTGCCGGCCGCAGACACACACGCCTGACCGGGGTTGCGGCCGATCGCTCGCCGACGCCGATACACCGTCAACAGGTGCACCGAGCCATCGATGGACAGTCCCACCGAGACCGCGGCGATCATCGCGGCGCCCATGTTGATTCGGCCTCCGCCGAGCGAGACGGTTGCCAACACCAAAAACGCGGGAAGCAAGTTCGGCACCAACGCCGCCGTCGCCAGACGCAAGCTGCGGGTGGCGATGCCCATCAACAGCCATATCAACAACGCCGAAACGATGAAGCAGCGCCACTGGTCCGACACCAACTGGTCGACCAATCGCGTCATGATCACGTAGTACCCGGTCACGGTGACACGTTCGGTGACCGGCTGTTCGCTGCTTGGTTCTTCCGTTGTGGTTGGTTCGGTCTCCGAGTCCCATCGCTGCAAATGTTCCGACGCGATGCGTTGCACGTTTGCGATCAGTTCGCGTTTGGTGTCGGCCGACAATCCCTCGGGGCTTCGCAACATGATGCGCAACTTACGCCGCTGCGGTGCCGCGCCGATCGGTTCGGAAATCAACGCGCCGATGAAGGTGGGCAATCGCGTCCGCATCGCGGCGATCCGCACCGATGCCGGCATCCATTTTCCGGCCGACGAACGCCCCAGGACTTCGGTGGCATCGGCGATGCTGATCGCCTTGCTCAAACCCGAATCGCCGCCGAGTTCGCCGAGCAGGTCGCGTTGAAGCGTTTGCACTTGCGACAGGAATGGATTGGACAGGGTCGCGGGCACATCGAGCACCAGATCCCAAACCCCCGCTCCTCCCAAGTTATTTTCAACGTTGCCGTAGTCCTGGACGATCGTGCTGTCGGGACGAAAGTTCCGTAAGAAACTGGTCTCGGTCTCGCCCCGCGTGACGGCGACGATGGCAACGACCATCACGACGGCCGCACCCGAAACCGTCCATTTTCGATGCCCGGCAAACCAGGCCGCCACACGAAAACAAAGTCGACGCAAGGTGCGTGTCAGCAGATGCCGTGTCGGCACGATGCGTCGAATCCAACGAAGTTCGGGAAGCATCAAGCATGTGGGCGTGAACAGCAAGATCGCGACAAACACGTTCATCGCCGCCAGTGCAACCATCAAACCGAACTGACGCACCGGCAGGATTTCGGAAAAATAGAGCGCGGCGAATCCCGCCGCATCGGTCGCGCACGTCCAAAAGATCGGCGCGGCCATCCGCTGCATGACTTCTTCGGTCGATTCGATCTGAGAGAACCCGCGGCCGCGGCGGCTGTGATAGCGGACGCCCAGGTGCAGCACCGCGGTGACCGCCACCACGGTGACAATGGCCGTCAGAATCGATGCGATCAACGATAGCGAGATGCCGGCCAAAAACATCGTGGCTTTGGTGAGCACGACCGACCACCCGATCACCAGCGCCAGCAGCAGCACCAAGCGCAAGTCCAACAGCGCCAGGGTCAACACCAGCGATAGCAACGCAATCGTCACGATCGCCAATCGCGCCCCATCGCGACGCACCAAGGCAAACGCTTCGTCGACGAGCACGGGTTCGCCGACCAGCGAAACGTTGCTGACCAACTGCTGCTGGGACCACCAGGCGGTGATGTCGCGCAGCCCCGCCACGGTCGACGCGGTTTTTTGGTCGTCGATCATCACCACGACCGCCGCGTGCGAATAGTCCGCCGAATGGGTGTAGCCGGAAAAAATGTCGCTCAGTCCCTTGCCGACCGGGTCATCGGGACGCATCAGCGCCGGCGTCTCGTCAGCCGGCGATGCATCGCCGTTCCCGAACGGCAACACGTTGACTTTATTCATCCCCTCGGCCGCTTCGTTGAGCACCCAAGGTGAGAGGGTGGCGGTGACTCCATCGAGCGCCCTGACCTTTTCGGTCAATTGGCGGCTCCGCTCGATGCCGCCCGCCGTCGGCAACGCTTCGTCGCGGTACATCAGCACCAGCACGTCGTCTTCGCCGAACCAACGTTTCAGGTTTTCGTATTGTTGCAGCGTGATGTCTTGATCACCGAACAACGACGAAACACTTTGTTCGGTCGTCAATCGTGTGGAGATGGGGTACGCGCCGGCCAGGGTCACGATGCCGAGGGCCATCAGGACCAATCGCCAACGAATCGCGTATTGAATCAAGAACTGCATCGGGACAGGCTACGTGGACGCCATACGGCTCGTCAAGCATGCGTCGCGATGTCATCCCCCCACGCTGATCGAGCGGAAAAGGGGTCAGGCACCAAAAACCAAATGGCCCGTAGGGTGCTTCGCATTTTTGGTGCCTGACCCCTTTTCCGCGGACGGTCGATCAGAGTGATAGAATTGGCGGCGTCCGCCGCGCGTCGTCGTATCCAGGTTGTTACCCCAGAGCCGTTCCCTTGCCCTCTCGATCAAATCTCCGAATGCTGCTGTTGGCCGTCGGGCTGACGCTGTTGATTCGAGGTGGGGTGATCTATTTTGACTCCGACGCGTTCGTCGCGGATCCGGATGCCTATCGGGTGATCGCGAAAACGCTGCGGCAATCCGGTGTTTTTGGTCTGACCGGTGCGGACGGATCGACGCGAGCGATCGCGTTTCGGCCGCCGCTGTATCCCTGGTTGTTGTCGATTTGCATGCCCGGCGGACAACTGTCGCGACTTGCCGTCGCAGCGCTGCATCTCGTCTTGGCCGCATTGACGGCCTGTTTTGTCTTCCTCTCGACGCGGCATTTCGCGGCGCAGCTTCGTGAGTCGTCTCGGTTCGACGGCGGTGACCGCCTGGGTTTGGCGGCGGTTGTCTTGACGGCAATCGACCCGATTCTGTTGCGGCAATCCGTCGAAGTGATGACCGAAACCTTGGCCGCCACCTTGGCTGCTGCGGTGATCTGGTTGTGGAGCGGATGGAATGCCGCAGGGGCGACCTCCGCGCGCAGGCGTGGTTCGATCTTTTTTCCCTTGGGAATCGGCGGGGCGCTCGCGTTGGCCTACCTCTGCCGGCCGACCTTTCTCGTCTGGGCCGTGCTGTTGGTTGTCGCCACGCCGTTGCGTTTTCGAAACCGACGCGGTGTGAAATCTGCCCTGGTGATCGCGTCGGTCGTCGCCCTCGCGGTCGGCGGCTGGACGTGGCGAAACATGCGGGTCTTGGGACATCCGGTCTGGGCCACGACCCATGGCGGATACACGTTGTTGTTGGCCAATAACGAGTCGTTCTATCGCTATCTTTCGGAAGGGCAATTCGGGCAAGCCTGGGACGCGACGTCGTTCTTGAACGCCTACGCGCATCGTTACGAGGGCGACCCTCGCGAGGCGGCGTTTTGGCGACGCGATTGGACCGGGACACCGAATTACGACGCCGCGGTCTCGGAGGTTGACGACGATCGTTTGTGCTATGAATCGGCCGTGGCCACGATCAAGCGACACCCGTCTGTGTTCGCATGGTCGATGGTCGTGCGTGTGGGGCGTCTGTGGAGTCCGTTTCCGCATGCGGTCGCGGGGCGTTCCACGCCGGCCACCCTCGCGGTGGGTTTGTTCTACGTCGCGCTGTCATTGGCGGTGATCGTCACAGTCGCGCGGCACCGGCGACGAGTCTTTGGCAGTCGCTGGTGGGCGATCTGGTTATTGGCGATCACGCTGACGGGCGTCCATGCGGTCTACTGGAGCAATCTTCGAATGCGAGCCCCGGTTATGCCCGCGATCGCGATCCTGGCGGTGTGTAGTGTGGTGGGAGGAAAGAGTAAACGTAGGGCATGCTGAGCATGCCGGGAGTCACGCACTGCGTGACGGACTCATTCAATCGACGCCGAATTCGAACACGCTTCGATAGGCGCCTTGTGATTCGAAGTATTCGAGCATTCGGCGGTAAAAGTCGTTGCCGCCCAGTGTGGCGCTATCGCCGATCACGATCAGCTTTCGTCGGGCGCGGGTCAGTGCGACGTTGGTCCGCCGGGTGTCGGCCAGGAAACCGATTTCGCCGCGATCGTTGCTGCGTGTCAGCGTGATCAAGACGACTTCCTTTTCTCGGCCCTGGAAACCATCGACGGTATCGATTTCAACGTCGCGCAATTCCGGGCGATTGCGGAGCCAACGCACCTGGGCCGCGTAGGGGGCGATGATGGCGATTTGATCGGGCAGCACACCGGCCTCGATCAATTCGGTCGCGAACCGGGTGACCAGCTTGCCTTCGCCCGGATTGAGTTTGCTTTCGCCGTCGCGTTCAAGTTCCTCGTTCAGGTTGGCACCGGCCGTGTCGACCAACATCAAGGGCTCTTCGGTCATCGGCGACGACTGGACATTCGGAAGGTCACACAGTCGATGCTCGACAACGCTGCGATCGGCGACCAGCGAATCGTCATAGAACTCTTGTGAAGAAAATTCCATGATCGACTGGTGCATGCGGTACTGTACCGTCAGCCGTCGATAGATCGATTGGCCTTCGCGTTCGATCAACCGATGCATCATCGAGTCACGCATGCCTTCGGCGGCTGCCTGGTCGGACAACACCGTCGGTGGAAGCTGGCAGTGATCGCCGGCCATGACGACCATGTCGGCACGCAAAACCGCTTGCCAGACACTTGATTCGGTGCACTGACACGCTTCGTCGATCACGACCAAATCGAACCGAGCGTCGCCCAGCAAGTCTTCGTCGATCGTTGTCGTCGTGCAGATCACGTCGGACCCTTCGATGACGCCCCGGACGACGCTACGTTCCAGCGATCGAATTTGGCCGCGGAGATCACCGGCGGTGGAGTACAACAAGCTGCGTCGCTTCTTTCCATCCCGCCCGCGATGCGACCGCGCCGCCGAACGCATCAATTCGGATAACTCGCGTCGCATGTCGCGGATCACCGCCGAGGACGGGTCGGCGTCGACGAGTTCGTCCAGCGTGTGACCGCGCAACGATTCGAACACTCGAGCCGGGTGGCCGACCCGCAGCACGTTGGGCAGCATCGCGACCAACCGTTCCAGCAAGTTGTCGACGGCCGTGTTGCTGGGGGCACAGGCCAACACGCGGTCGCCACGCATCACCGCTTGATAGATGACTTCGGCCAGCGTTGTCGTTTTGCCGGTGCCGGGCGGGCCGTGCAGGATCGCGATGTCGGGCGCGGCTAACGCAAACAGGACCGCGTCCCGCTGTGGCGGGTTCAAATCGCTGCGGAATTCGATCGGATCCGGATCGCCGTAGCGGATCGGGCGCTGTCCCAGTAAGAGGTCCCGCATCTGCTTGGCCCGGCCGCTGGCGCAGCGTGCCGACGCCATCGCCGCCAGTTGTCGGCGACGGGTGGTTTCATCGGGTGAAAGATCCAGCCGAAAGTACCTTGCGTCGGGCCACTTTTCCGACGCCACCTGGATCACCGATTGGCTGCGACGACTGACGACGCCCGCGATCCCCTGGTCGCCCGGATCGTCGGCATCGGAAATCACGACCGGTGATCCGACTTTCAATCGATTCAGCGGTAACGGTTTCCCGCCAACTTTGGCGAAATCGAACAGAAACCGACCGGCGAGTCCCGTCTGGTGGTCTTGAAGTTGAAGCCCCAGAATCGTCTCGCCGGTTCGTTCGGCATCACGCGTGTTTCGCATCTGCCGTCGCAGCGCCATTCGGGCGCGTTCGGCATCGGCTTCCAGATCCAACCAGGACGAGAGGACGTCGAAGTAGTCGTCGACGCTCAATCGGTCGAGAGGTTGTTTCGCGGTGATCGTCATTCGATTGGCGTTTCTTTTTGCCCGTCACGGATGTACGGTTTGCGGGTCTGTTCAC
>NZ_JBFHKV010000195.1:0-9905 GCF_041595215.1 Stieleria sp.
CGGGGGCGGTGTTCATGCCTTGGAATAACCGCTCAATGGTTTGGCCGACTCCGTCGAGCGCCCGGCGTTCGATGTTGGGGTCATCCAGCGGTCCGGTCACGTCGACCGTCCACAAGGTGTAACGCTGGTCCATCAGCGGACGCAAGATCCGGGTGAAGGTGTTGCGGGGTGAGACGCGGGTGTTGAAGGTCAAATCGAGTTCACGGCGGCGATCGAGCATGCCGTTTCCGTGCAGCGCGATCAGGCTGCCCCAGAGTTTCAAGTCATCAAAAAAGATCTCGTTTTCGCTGAGCCGGTAGGTGATGTCGGCGTTGGTGAACGCGACGTCTTCGGTCGGGGTGATCGAGAGCACGTTCAGCAATTGCATCAACACCGGGACCTGGTAAAGGTTTGCATCGGTGATGACGGCATGGCCTTGGCCACGCAACAGGTCGGTGGTCCCGAGCACGCCTTCCAGGTTCATGCTGCCGACCAGCGAGCCGGTCAGATCGCTCATCCCGTGGCCCAGTTCGGCCAGCAACACCGGCAGCTTGGCCTGGATCAGCGCCAGCCGCACATCAAAATTGGCGTCTGAGAGCGTCACGTTGCCATCCATGCGTATCGTCCCGTCGAACAATCGGCCTTCGATCGGTTGTTGGAACTCGCCGTTGCGACCCATGCCTCCCAGTCGAAGACGATCGTCACGCATCTGAAAGGGGCCGCGCAGCCGGGTGATTTGCAGATCATTGATGTGCAGCGAATCGATCCGGACTTCGCCCTCGGCGGCGATCTCGCGGGCGTCCTTGCGACCCTTGACCGACAGTTCTCCGCGAAGCCCGTGCACCGGCCCGACGTCGCCGATTCGGTTGCCTTCTAATTGCAACTGCAGGTCCCAGCCAAAGATCGGATCGGGGTGGCTGTCGTCGGAGAGCAGCGTTTCGGTCAGTCCACTCAGGCCGACCGGTCCGCGGAGGTTCAAGCCACGCATGGCTCCACGCATCTGTTCGGGCAACGCGTTGATCAATTCGGCGTCAGGAATCAATCGACTGCCGTTGTGCACGTCGACACTCAGCAACCAGCGACCGTCCTTGAGCTGCCAACAGCCACCGTCGGCGGAGACTGCCGATCGACCGTGCTCGGCGCGAATCGCGTCGATCATCACACGTCCGCCCTCGTATCGAACCGCGGCTTCGACGATGTCCAATCGATACGGCAGGGCGATCGGTTGCAATCGCAAGGTGTCCGAGCCGATTCGCTTGGAATCAAATTGATTGGCAGCGACGTTCAGCTTCAACGGGCTCTCGGTGGCGTCGCGAACCAGTTGAATGCTCAGCGAATCGAGCACTCCACTGGGAGCGAGGTTGTCCCAGGTCTGTTGCGACGCCGGCGGAAGCGAACTGCGAAGCGCTTCGTCGAGCGAAATGCGGGTGGCATCGAACTCCAAGACCAACGACGGCCGCGAAGTTAGCGCGATGGATTCAGCTTTTGCCGGTTCGTCGCGGCGGGCGGGAATCCGGTAGTCGCCCTCGCACCGAATCACTCCGCCGTTGGCATTGGAGCCTTGGAATCCCGTCAGTGTCACGTGATCATCGACGACCCGAATGTCGCCGGTGACGTTGTACAGCGGATAGGGAAAGGCGTCGAATCGCAGCGTCGCATCGCTGACTTTTAATTCCATGTCCTGATGCTTGATTCCATCCGCGTCGGTCCGCAGCGTGCCACGGACCAGATGGATCGCTCCGAGCGGGTTGAGCGAGCGAATGAAACGCTCCAGCGCCGTGACCTCGCCCCCGCGCGGCGACAACGCGTTCAACAGTTCGCCATCAATCGCAATCGGTCCGGCCATCGCCACCGAGAACACGCGTTGCTGTTGCGTGTCGGAACGCAGCGGCAGGTCGAACACGCACTGCATCAGCTGGCCACCGATCCGCCCGCTGGCCAGTTTTGTTTGGACACGCTGATCCCTGATCAACAGCTCTCCGGTGATCTGCCGGACCGGGTAGGGGAATTTTTCATAGTTCAGCTCGACGCCCTTGCAGGTGATTTCAGCGGTCGTTTCGATCTGCTCGCCGACGATGTCAAAGTGTGCGTTGGTGACGTCGATCAATCCGCGCGGTTCGAATTTCTTCCATCCGGCTTCCAACCGCTGGGGAATCACGGCGGCGAACCGTTGGTCCAGCAACAGGTTGTAGGCCGAAACATCGAGATGAGCTTCGATGGGGTGGGAATAACCCACGGTGTAGCCGTCCAGCTTGATCCGCGCGTCGCCCCAAAACGCCTGACAGGATTCCAGCTGCACGCCGCTGGGACGACAACTCAGCACGCCACGAATCTCTTTGACCGGCATCGATGACTTGGGGTGCCGAAACCGACCGTCGTGAATGCGGCTGCGGGTCGCGAAGTTGATCGGATGGCCGGGCTGAATCCGCGCGATCGCCGTCGTGTCGGCCAGCAATTCCAGACCTCGAAGCGGTTTTAGTTTTTCCTGCAGTTGCGCCGGCAAGCGATCGATCAGTTCGCCGGTCAGTTTTCCGCCGCGGACTTCACCCCGCACATCGGTTTGCTTGCCGTCGCTGGTGATCTGCAACGCAAAATGCTCGGCAAAGGCCGCGGTGCCATTGGCGGTGATCGTCGAGGAGCACGAGCTGGCGGATCCGGCCGAAGACCCGATGTCGACTGATCCGGCGGGATCGGTCTCGCAAGCGAACTGCTTCAAGATCACCGCTTGGGCGACATCGATTTCGATCGGGCGTGAATCCGCGGACTCGTTGGCCAGCACCAGTTTGGCGTTGCGGACCTCCATCCTGGGACAAGCGACTTTGCCAAACGTCGGCATTGGCCACAGCGATTCGAGTGAGAGCTTGCCGTCTTCATCCAGCCAGGCGTGGGCTCGAACGCCGCTGATCACGATCCGACGGGTGACCAGTGGGTTTTCTTTCTCAAGCAGTTTTGAGATGTCGGCGCTCGCCACCACCACGATCTGACCAATCCGCACCAGTTCGCGTGAAGCGTCGGCGGTGATGCCCAGACGGTCACTCAAGGTGCGCGCCCGCCGCGTCGCCGCCGACTCGGATTTGCTCGGCTGCAAGATCCGGATGTCATCCAGGATCAATCCGATGTTGGGTTCGACACGGCCCCGACCGATCGAGATTTCCAGATCGGGATAATGGTCGCGAAACGTCTGCTCGACATGACGTCGGACCTGTTCCCCCACGGTCTGCGGGGCGATGAAGCGAAAGATGAAAACGATCGCCGCAATCAACAGCGCAACGACCATCCATCGAGAGGACTTTCCCGATGTTGCAATGTCTTTCGATTCGGCTTCCTTGCCGCTCAACGAGTCTCTAGCCCCGGTGGATTGCGAGCCAGCGTGGGGACGGATTGCCAATCCGTCTTTCTGTTGGGTGCCAGACGGATTGGCGGTCCGTCCGACGACACGATAGTAGTGCCTGATTTACGGGGCGAGCCAGCCCAAATACTGCCAAAACCGGTAAAGCCAAGGAGACTGCCAGGGACCGTCGAGCGAGATCGACATCGAAGTCACACTGGCTGCTAGCAAAACGTACGCCAGCCACCGCCCCCACGGACGACCACTGAGCCACTCTACAGGCCCGGCGATCGCGAACAACCACAGCGGTGCAAACCACAGCATCCAACGAAAACACACGCTGACCCCGCCGTAATTGCGGTCGATCTCCGGCCGAAGCACGTAAAACACCGCACAAACAACCGTCGCCAACGCGATCACGGCGAGCAGCAGGCGCAGTTCCGTGGAGCGTGATGACAGCAATCCGAGCAATCCGATCGGCATCAGCAACCAGATCGGGGTCAGCGAGAAAATCCCGTAGTGCCCCACCGTCATGTTGGCGGCGTAAACCAGTCGCGACGGTTCGCCGACGTCGACGCCCCGGCGTTTCCCGTCGACCCAATAGCTGGATGGATAGTCGTACCAATCGTCCCAATGCCGTAGCTGCGACGGTCCGTCGGCGCTGCGAATCAGGCCGAATTGTTGTTTCCCGTCGACGACCACCCGGGTCCGCTGGGGATCGCGTGACGGGCCGGTTTCGATCTGGGATTGATCCGAGGCCAAATCGTGCGCCGCCAATGCCGATCGCAATTGATCGTCAGTCGGTTCGGCGTGGTCGAGGGTGGCGATCAGTTCGCCGTCGCCGCGGTGCGTGTACGGCGGCCGCAGGCTTTGGTGGGCGATCCAATTGGTCGCAAAAAATGCCACCGCGACAATCAGCACACCGGCGGAGTAGGCCGGCAGTGACCGCCGCTGGACCAGCAACAACAGTCCGCCCCAAAAAACGGTCATCGACAGCGCCGGCAATTCATTGGCGGCGGTGAATCCGCCCGCCAGTCCGGCTAGCAACAACCATCCGTGGCCAGTCGGCTGCTGGAGCGATCGCACGAAGACGTACAGCACCACCGCAGCCGACGCGGCCGCCGGCAAGTGATTGTTCAGCGCGATCGAAAACGGCAGCAACATCGTGCCGAAGCAGACCGATGCGGCGAGAAAACACTTTGCCCAAACCGAGTGCGTGACGCGGTCGATGGCGAGAATGGTGCAGATCAAGAACACAAACAGCGTCGGGACGTTGACCAGCCAAAGGATCACTCGGCCGACATAAATCGGGTAATCGCTCAGCCACATCCCCATGGTCCGCGACACACACCAATACACCCCGGCGTAGATCGTCGGCAGCAGCGGCGGCTTGCTGCTGTAGTAGTGCAGTTGCCCGTCGCGGCCGCGATGGCGAACCAGATCGATCGTCGCCCAGGGACGGCGATTCTGTTTGATCCCGCGACGTTCCAGGAACGGATCGATTTGATAGGTTCCGTTTTCGACCAACGCGGCAATCGTGCACCAGCGGGATCGATCGTTCGCGCTCAAGAACGGCGTGTCGCCTTCCCGGCTGATGACCGTGGCAATGCGGCCCGAGACGACCGACAGGGCGATCACGATCAACAGCGTGTAGACACCTGCGATCGGAATCCCCGTTTCGCTTGCATCTTTCATCGCTGACCTCCGCCGGCCGATCTCGCAGTCGCGTCGGTATCTTGCAGAATGCTGTAGGGGTGCTTGGACTGTTCGGACAAGGAAACGATCAACTCGGCCAACAGCCCGGCCAGGAACATCTGTGCCCCCAGCAGCAGCGCGGTGATGCAGTAGTAAAACAACGCCGACGCGTGCAGATCAACATCTTTCATCGATTCCAATTGCCGCGAGATCACCCACATCGCAGACAGATAAACCAGCCCGAAGCCACCGGTCAAAAAGAACAGCAAGCCGATCGCCCCGACGAAATGGAAGGGCCGCTTGCCGAACGTCGTCAAGAAAAAGATGGACAGCAGATCCAGGAACCCTTTGGCCAGTCGCGAGACCCCGTACTTGGATCGGCCGAATTGGCGGGCGTGGTGAACGACGGGGATCTCGGCGACGCGCCATCCCCGGGCGGCGGCCAAGACGGGAACGAAGCGGTGTCGCTCGCCGTACAAGGTGACGTCCTTGGTCACCGGCCCACGGTACGCTTTGAACCCACAATTGTGGTCGTGCAGGTGCACGCCGGTCATCCGGCTGACCAGCCAGTTGAACACCTTGCTGGGCAGAGTCTTGTCGAGCGCGTCTTTGCGTTTCTGTTTCCAGCCGCTGACGACGTCAAAGCCCTCGTTCAGCTTGTCGATGAACGCGGGGATCTCCACCGGATCATCTTGCAAATCGGCGTCCATCGTGAACACGACCTCGCCGGTGGCCTGCGCAAACCCCGCCGAGAGCGCCGCCGCTTTGCCGAAGTTTCGTCGAAACCGGATGCCGCGAACGTGATCGTGTTGGTCGGCCAGCGATTCGATTCGGGCCCACGTCTGATCGGTGGAGCCGTCATCGATAAACAGCACGTCGTGGGGCAAGTCGATGCCGCGACAGGCCTCGCCGATCTTTTCGACCAACGTGCCGACGGTGTCTTGTTCGTCCATTGTGGGGATCACGAACGTCGCGGATCCCGGAAAACCATTCATCAAAGCTGTCTCAGCAAGCGATTGACCAGTCAAAAAGGGGGACGGAGCATCCTAGCAGAAATGCGCTCGTTTTGTCCCGGCGGGGCCGCAGGCCGAAATCGAGTGTTCTAGCGCGTTTTGCTTCGACGCCGTCGGGCAACGCTGTGAAGCATTTTTTTAGCGGTAGGACGCGAGCCCTCCGGTGTTTCGGGGAACGATGGGGGACCGGAGGGCTTGCGCCCTGCCGCTAACACCACTGTGAAGCATAAACCGCTCGCGCCGTTCCGCGAACAGCTGCAGCGCGGCTACAAACGCTCCATGATTTCGCGGTAGGCAGCTTCGTCGATTTCGTCGACCAGGAATCGATGGGTCGCCACGTACTTGCCCACGCGTGAGAGGTCTCGCTGGAAGCGTTCGCCGCGGAGCAACACGCGGTCCAGGGAGAGGTTGTCGCGCAAATCGGACAATTTGACTTGCCGGGCGAGTTCGTTTTCTCGCAACCGAATCACGTAGTCCTGGTACGACGTCTCGCTGCGGTGGGTCATCAGATCGACGGCTTGGACCACCCGATCGCTGAATCCGTGTGATCGAAGATCGTCCAGGGTGACTGGTGTGTCTTCGACCAAATCATGCAGCACGCCAACCATTTTGGCGTCCAGCGACTCCACGCCCATCATCACACGGATGCAGTGCAGAATGTAGGGCTGACCCGATTTGTCGGTGATTCCGGTGAAGTGTGTCGCGGCCAAAGCGATCGCGTCTTCGAGTGTCGCTGGCATGGTGTGGGATTCCCTACGGTTGGAGGAAGTTCAGTGAAACGGTTCCGGCCGATGCCAAGACTGGAACACGATTTGCGAATCACAGCAACGGCGGCGAGTGTTGTGCCAAAAAGACCTCCCGCTGTCACCCAATCGTCCTTTCCACCGCATCGCCGAGCCATGCACGCTGCTACTGACAGTTATCCCCACCCCGGCCACAGTGTGGCCACTGAAACGTCGCCGACCCACCCGGTGCTGATCGGATATCTCTACTGGATCCTCGGCATCTTTGGTGCTCACCGGTTTTATTTCGGCCGACCGATCACGGGGGTGATTTGGTTTTTCACCGGCGGCGTGTTCTTGATCGGCTGGATTGTGGACCTGTTCCTGATCCCGTCGATGGCCGAAGACGCGTCACGGCGGTACCGCAGGGGACGGTTCGATTACACGCTTTGCTGGGTGCTGCACACGTTTCTGGGGCTGTTCGGCGTGCACCGCTTGTACATGGGCAAGATCTTTACCGGTGTGCTGTACCTGCTGACCGGAGGATTGCTGGGTGTCGGGTTCGTCTATGACCTGCTGACGTTGAATGAGCAGATCGATGAACTGAACGCGTGGGAGTAGGGGGGCGGAGGAGGATTGGCTTCCAGCGTGTCCTGTGTCGTGGCCAGGCTCCGCCTGGCGTTCGAAAAATTGAACGTTGCACCCAGTCCGACTCTTAGGCGGAAACCGTTCCGCAGCATTTGCCCAAAGGGCATGCACAGCATAGCCTGGGGCTCATCCGGTCTCACCCCAGGCTATGTTGTTGATCGCCTTTGGCGAACCGAGCCGAGTGATTCTTGATCCACCACGGAACCAGAACGACCAAAGTCTCGTCAGGCACAACGCTTACGCGCCGAGTTGTTCCCGCATCGACGACTTCGCGGCGTCGAGTGCGGCGGGCAGTTTGCTGGGGTCTTTGCCGCCGGCTTGGGCCATGTCGGGGCGACCACCGCCGCCACCGCCGACCATCTTGGCGGCCGCGCCGACCCATTGGCCGGCTTTCAAGCCTTTGTCGACCAGCGTGTGACTGAGGCCTCCCACCAGGACCACCTTGTCGCCTTGGACGGTACCGAGCAGCACGGCCGATCCGCCGGAGGATTTTTTGCGGATCTGATCGATCCAGCCTCGCATGACGTTCGGGTTGGCACCGGGGACTTCCGCCACCACGATCAAATCGTCGCCGACCTTTTCCCCTTTGCCGATCAAGTCATCCGCGGTGATCTTTCCGCCGGCGGTGGCTTCTTTCAATTGCGCGACCAAGCCGGCGCGGTCGGCGAGCATCGAATCGATACGCGCGAGCACTTCGTCTTGAGAGACGTTCAGCCGTCGCGTGATCTCACGGACGCTGGCGCGGACGCTGGGATAATCGCTGACGTTCGCGGCGGGGCAATCCGCGGCGACGGAAAACGTGTCGGCATGCTCGGACGGTTTACCGCTGGTGAGTTCCTTCTTCAGTTGTCGGACTTCGCCGGCCAACTGTTCGATCGCACCCCCGGCGCGTGCCGGGTCGGTACCGAGTCGCGCGGCGATGTCAGCGAGTAACGTTTGCGTCTGTTGACGATGCTGCTCGGCGCGGGCGCCGGTCAGGGCAACGATTCGACGTGTGCCGGCAGAGACGCTTTCTTCGGCCATCAACTCGAACGTTTGGACGCTGCTGGAACGCGTCACGTGCGTCCCCGCGCAAAGCTCTTTGCTGTAGTCGCCGATGGAGACCATGCGGACGGGGTCGGGGTACTTTTCACCGAACAACATCATCGCGCCGGCCTTGCGAGCTTCGGCCAGCGGACTGGTCTGCCACGAGACCTCGGCGTCTTCGTCGATCCGCGTCATCACGTCGCTTTCGATTTTGACCAAGACGTCGTCGGGAATCGGTTTTTGGTTGGTGAAATCGAAACGCAAACGATCCTCTTCGACCTTGCTGCCCTGTTGTTGGGCGTGGTCGCCGATGTTGGTGTGCAGTGCGTGGTGCAGGATGTGGGTGGCGGAGTGGGCGCGGGCGAGTGCGCCGCGTCGCTCGGTATCGACGACGGCTTTGCAGCTCGCGCCTTCTTTGATTTCACCCTTGGTCAGCTTGCCGTGGTGGACGATCAGGCCGCCGTGTTTTTGGGTATCGTGGACGATGAACTCGAAATCATCCGAGCGGATGACACCGATGTCGCCGACCTGGCCACCCGATTCGCCATAGAACGGGGATTCGCTGAGCACCAAACGAAATTCGGCGTCGCCCGGGCGGCTGATGCGGCTCAGCAACTGGCCTTCGTCGTCTTTGTCTTTGCCGTCGCCGGTGATGATGCCCTTGATCGTTGCGGTGGTCTCGGTCGTGTCATAGCCGACAAACGGTGTTTCACGCAGAGCTTCCTTGAGTGTTTCCAGGGGACCGGTCTGGAACAATTCGACTTGCCCGGCACCGCTGGCGATCGCGTGTTCGTGCATCGCGTCGCGATAGCCCGGCCAATCGAAGGTGAAATTCTTTTCGGCGGCGAGGGTTTGCAACAACTCCGGGGGGACGCCGTAGGTCGTATTCAGTTCCGCGGCTTCTTTACCGGGGACCATCACCGCGTCTTCTTCGTTCATCTCTTTGAACAGTTGTCCGATGCGTTTCATGCCGCCGTCGATCGTTCCGAAGAACGCGTTCTCTTCCGACTCGATGACTTCGCTGACGCGCGGGATCGTTTCGCTCAGTTCGGGGTACGCGGTTCGGCTGGCGTCGGCGACCGCGGCAACGAGCTTGTGCAGGAAGGGCTCGCGGAGGTCCATCTGGTAGCCGTCCAACACCGCGCGTCGGATCAGACGACGGACGACGTACTTGGCCTTGTCACGTCCGGGGTAGACGTTCTCGTGGATCGCGAAGGCGCACGCCCGCGCGTGGTCGGTGATCCGCCGCAGGCGCCGACCGTTATCGCTGTCGGGGTCGTAGTGCACGCCGACGACGTCCGCGGCGGCATCGACGATCGGCCGCAGTGAATCGATGTGGAAGTTGGTGGAAACGCCTTGCAGGACGCTGGCGGTTCGTTCCAGGCCCATGCCGGTGTCAATGTTTTGGCTGGGCAGGGGTTTGAGATTGTCCGGCGGATCGCCGACGCGATTGAACTGGGTGAAGACCAGGTTCCAGATTTCGACGTCGCTGCC